>NZ_JASATQ010000001.1:0-218719 GCF_038440415.1 Sphingomonas sp. OTU376
CCCCCCCCGCCCCCCCCCCCCCCGGGGAACCGCTGAACCCGCCATTCCCTTGGATTCCCCTCCCACGAACCGGAAATCGCACATTTCAACGAACCATATAGGCACTTTTTGCTTGACATCGTCACGCTGATATGGCACAAAACAGGAACGCTGAAGAATTGCGAGTCGGGCCGGGGCGGCAACGCCATCCGGCCCTTTTCTTTTTCGGTAGAGGCGCCGTGGAGAAGAAGCGACGGCACTGGGTGCGCTGGTCCAAGACCAAGCGCGAAGCATTCCTCGATCATCTGGCGGGCACCGCCAATGTCCGCGCCTCGGCCGATGTCGCCGGGGTGACGCCGCCGAGCGTCTATCACCTGCGGCGCAAGGACGAGGAATTCGCCGAGGAATGGCGCAAGGCGCTGGCGCTTGGCTATGACATGCTGGAGACCGAGCTGCTCGGCCATATCCTGGCCGGCGGCGGCAGGACGATCGCTTGCGCCGACGGGCGCGAGATCGATGTGCAGGAGGCGATGCGCCTGCTCGGCCTGCATC
The DNA here is from genome assembly GCF_038440415.1 of Sphingomonas sp. OTU376. Lineage (NCBI taxonomy): Bacteria > Pseudomonadati > Pseudomonadota > Alphaproteobacteria > Sphingomonadales > Sphingomonadaceae > Sphingomonas > Sphingomonas sp. OTU376. The sequence continues at coordinate 532 of NZ_JASATQ010000001.1, forward strand.
GCAACAGCCTGAAGGGCAAATGGAAGGGCGGCCCGCCGCTCAAGCGGGCGCGGCCCGAGGATACCGATGCGGCCATCATGCGGAAGCTCGACGCTATCGATCGCGCCCGGGCCCGCGAAGCCGCGGAGCGCGCGGAGAAGCAGGATGGCCAATGACGCGTTCGAGCGGCTGCTCACCTATCCGCCCGACAAGCGGGCCGATGCGATCCGCGCGCTGAGCGCCCCGCAGAAGCGCGAATATGTCGAGCGCTGGTGGCAATGGGCGCATCGCGGGCAATGCGAGCCGGAGGGCGACTGGCGGATCTGGCTGATCCGCGCCGGGCGCGGCTTCGGCAAGACCCGCGCGGGCGCCGAATGGGTGCTGGCCCGGGCGCGCGCGCATCCCGGTGCGCGGATCGCGCTGGTCGGCGCCAATGAAGCCGATGTGCAGCGGGTGATGGTGGAAGGCGAAGGCGGCCTGCTTGCCAGCGCCCGCGAGGATGAGGAACTGGTGTGGCACCGGACCACCGGCGCGCTGCGCTTTGCGAACGGAGCGCAGGCCCAGGTCTATTCGGCTGCAGCACCCGACAGCCTGCGCGGCCCCGAGCATCATTTCGCCTGGTGCGACGAGCTCGCCAAATGGGGGCGCGGCGGCCAGGCGGCCTGGGACAATCTGGCGATGACGCTGCGCGTGGGCGAGATGCCGCAGATCGTGGTGACCACCACTCCGCGCCCGGGCAAGCTGATGCGGATGGTGATGGCGCTGCCCGGCGTGCACGAAACCCTGGGCAAGACGCGCGACAATCCGTGGCTGCCGGCAAGCTTCGTCGAGGCGATGACCGCGCAATATGCGGGCAGCAGGCTCGGCCGGCAGGAGCTGGACGGCGAGATGCTCGACCAGGTGGAAGGCGCACTGTGGACGCGCGACCTGCTCGACGCCTGCCGGGCGGACGCATTGCCCGAGCTGGTACGCCGGATCATCGGCGTCGATCCGCCGGCAGGGATCGGCGGCGACAGCTGCGGGATCGTGGCGGCGGCGCTGGGACGCGACGGCAAGGCCTATGTGCTCGAGGATGCGAGCGTGCACGGGGTATCGCCCGAGCGCTGGGCGCATGCGGTGGCGGCCTGTGCCGCGCGGCACGATGCCGATCGGATAGTGGCGGAGAAGAACCAGGGCGGCGCGATGGTGAAGGCCGTGCTGCTCGGCGCCGACAGCAATTTGCCGGTGACCCTGGTGCATGCCAGCCAGGGCAAGGCGGCACGCGCCGAGCCGGTGAGCCTGCTCTACGAAGGCGGCAAGGTGCGGCACGCCGGCGCCTTCCCGGCGCTGGAGGACGAATTGTGCGGGCTGGTGATGGGCGGCGGCTATGAAGGGCCGGGCCGATCGCCGGACCGCGCGGACGCTCTGGTCTGGGCGCTGCACGAGCTGATGCTCGGGCGCAGGGGCAAGGCGGCGATCCGGGTTTTGTGAAGAGTGGGGCTTTTGAAGTTGGGCGGGCAAGCTCGCCCAGCGTCATCCCCGTGCGGGTGGGATCGAGGGTTTGTCCTGCTGGGCCCTGGATTCCAGCCTGCGCGGGGATGACGGAAGAATAAGCGAGGTCATGAAATCTCTCCTCCCTGCAAGGGAGGGGATGGGGGTGGGTCCCTGCCCGCGATACGGCGAGGCATTGCGTCCAGCTGCAGTATCGCCAGGCATCTACCCACCCCCGGCCCCTCCCTTGCAGGGAGGGGAGTTTCAATCAGGAGAAAAGCGATGACGGGACCGATCCGGGCCCGGCGGGCGGCTGCGCTTGCCGGGATGCTGATGCTGTGCGGGTGCGCGATCGGGCGGGCCGCGCTCGATGTGGGAAGCGCGGCGCTGGTGGCGCGCTTCGATGCGGACCGCGATGGCGGGCTGGACCGGGCGGAGGTTGGCGCGATGGTCTCGGCCGCGGTGCCGGGGAGCGGGCCGGCGATCGATGCCGCGCGCGCCGGGCTGGCGGCGGGATACTGGACGCGGGATTGCGACCGCGACGGGAAGCTGAGCGCCGGCGAGTTGGGGGCGGTTGGTGGGTGCGGGGGTTAGGGCTTGGCCATTAATCACTCCTCCCCCTCCGGGGGAGGATTTTAGAGGTCCGTCTTCGCAGCTTCCGTTTCAAACCAGCAGACCCTCGATTTTCAGGAGCAACGCATGAAATGGTTCGGGCGAAAGTCCGTGCGCGAAGGCGCGCGGCCGGCTTTGTCGCGCGCGGGCAGCTTCGCCGGCAGCGTGGGCGAATGGCCGCGCAGCTACGAGGCACAGGTGCGCGACGCCTATTGCCACAATCCGGTGGCGCAGCGGGCGGTGAAGCTGGTCGCCGAGGGCGCGGGCAGCGCGGCGTTGAAGGCCAGCGATCCGGCGCTGCTCGCGCTGGTGACGGCGCGCAGCGGCGGCCAGCCGCTGATCGAGACGCTGGCGGCGCAGCTGCTGCTGCACGGCAATGGCTATGTCCAGGTGCTGGCCGATGACGGCGGCGCGGTGCGCGAGCTCTATGCGCTGCGCCCCGAGCGAGTGAGCGTGGAGCCCGACGCGCGGGGCTGGCCGGTCGCCTATCGCTACAAGGTGGGCGAGCGGGTGGCGCGGCTGGCGGCCGAGGATGGCGGCGGGCGGCCGGCGGTGATCCACCTGCGCAATTTCTCGCCGATCGACGATCATTATGGCCTGGGCTGCCTGGGCGCGGCTTCAGGTGCCGTCGCGATCCACAATGAAGCGGCGCGCTGGAACAAGGCGCTGCTCGACAATGCGGCGCGACCTTCGGGCGCGCTGGTCCATGATCCGGGCGACGGCAGCGCGATGCCGGCCGACCAGTTCACCCGGCTGAAGCGCGAGATGGAGGAAGGGTTCGCCGGCGCCGCCAATGCCGGACGGCCGATGCTGCTCGAGGGCGGGCTGAAATGGCAGGCGATGAGCCTGACCCCGGCGGACATGGATTTCGTCGGGCTCAAGGCCGCGGCGGCGCGGGATATCGCGCTGGCGTTCGGCGTGCCGGCGATGCTGCTCGGGCTGCCGGGGGATGCGGCGTACGCGAATTATCGCGAGGCCAATCGTGCCTTGTGGCGGCTCGCGATCCTGCCGCTGGCCGACAAGATACTGAGCGGGATCGCCGAGGGGCTGGTCGGCTGGTTCCCGGGGGCGAGCCTGGCGGTGGACCTCGATGCGCTGACCGCGCTGGCCGAGGACCGCGAGCGGCTCTGGGCGCAGGTCGGCGCCGCGCCCTTCCTCAGCGATGACGAGAAGCGTGAAATGGTAGGTGTGAAATGAGTAACGGTGAGATGCTGGCCCAGCTGATCGGGCAGGCCGAAGCGGAGGGTGCCGGGCTGGTGACCCTGCGCGCGATCGCCGAGGAAGCGGGCGAGCTGGGGGCGCAGCGGGCGCTGACCCGGCTGGGGCTGGCCGATGCCGGCGCGGCCAAGGACATGGGCGAGCTGCGCGAGCTGCTGGGGGCATGGCGCGACGCCAAGCGCTCGGCACTGAAGGCGGCGTTCCAATGGGCCGGGCGGATGGCGGCGGCGTTGCTGCTGGTCGGGCTGGCGGTGAAGCTCGGTTTCCCCGGGTGGCTCAAATGACCGTGCGCTTCGCGGGATACGCCGCGGTGTTCGACGCGGTGGATCGCGGGGGCGATGTCGTGCGCAGGGGCGCCTTTGCGGGCGCGCGGCGGGTGCCGCTGCTCTGGCAGCATGCCGGGGCGCCGGTGGGCGAGATCGAGACGATCGGCGAGGATGCGCGCGGGCTGCGCGTGATCGGGCGAGTGGCCGAAGGCGCGCTGGCCGAACGGCTGCGCGCGGGCGCGGTGACCGGGCTTTCGTTCGGATATCGGGTGAAGGAAGCGCGGCGCGGCAACGTGCGCGAGATCACGTCGCTCGACCTGGTCGAAGTGAGCCTGGTGGCAAGCCCGATGCAGCCGCTGGCGCGGGTGCACGCGCTGGACTGACCTTTCGAAATGGGATTTCTGACCCGGCGGGATGCTCCCGTCCGGGCTTTTGGCGTGGACGGGAGACGGGCATGATCGAAGTGAAGGCGGATGCGCTCGAGGCGAGCTTCGAGGCAGTGGAACGCAGCGGGCTGCCGCCGGAGCGGCCGATGCTGGAAGGCGCGCGGCCGATCGGCGGGAGCGCGTTCGAGAGCTTCCTGCGCTCGGGCGGCGGGCTCGAGGCCAAGGCGATGAGCGGGGCGAGCGATGCCGCGGGCGGCTATGCGGTGCCCGACGAGCTCGATGCGCGGATCGATGCGACGCTGAAGGCGGTGTCGCCGATCCGGAGCATCGCCAGCGTGGTGCGGGTGGGCTCAAGCGGCTACCGCAAGCTGGTGGCGAGCGGCGGGTTCGAGAGCGGCTGGGCGGCGGAGACCGCGGCGCGCGACGAGACCGACACGCCGGTGTTCAACGAAGTCGCGCCGCCGATGGGCGACCTCTATGCCAATCCGGCGGCGAGCCAGGCGATGCTCGACGACGCGGCGTTCGATGTCGAGAGCTGGCTCAGCGACGAGATCGCGCGCGAGTTCGCGGCGGCGGAGGGTGCGGCGTTTGTCGGCGGCAATGGCGTCAACAGCCGCGCGGCTTCCTGGCGGCGCCCAATGCGGCAACCGGCGACGGCGTGCGGGCGTTCGGGACGCTGCAATATCTGGTGAGCGGCGCGGCGGGCGGCTTCGCGGCCAATCCCGAGGAGAAGCTGATCGACCTGGTCCAGGCGCTGCGCGCGCCGTACCGCCAGGGGGCGAGCTGGGTGATGAATTCGGCGACGCTCGCCCGGGTACGCAAGTTCCGGACGAGCGACGGCGCGCTGCTGTGGCAGCCGGGGCTGGCGGCGGGGCAGCCGGCGACCTTGCTCGGCTATCCGGTGGTCGAGGCCGAGGACATGCCCGACATCGCGGCGAACAGCCTGTCGATCGCCTTCGGCAACTTCCAGGCGGGATACCTGATCGCCGAGCGCGGCGAGACGCAGATCCTGCGCGATCCCTATTCGAACAAGCCGTTCGTCCATTTCTACGCGACCAAGCGCGTCGGCGGGATGGTGAGCAATTCGGAAGCGATCAAGCTGCTGAAATTCGCGGCCTGATCCTTCCCCGGGGCCGCGCCGGGGAGGGCGGCCCCACCCCTTTCACATGCGGAGAGCGAGATGGAGTTTCCGCCTTTTCCGGGCGCGGTGATCGGTGCCGCGCGCGACGCTGCCCGCGCGCATCTGCGGATCGCGGGCGACGGCGAGGACGCGCTGATCGAGGCGCTGGCCGGTACCGCGCTGGCGCTGGCCGAGCGCTTCACCGGCACCGCGCTGATCGCGCGCGACTTCGGCGAGACCGTGGATACCAGGAACCGCTGGCAGGCGCTCGCCGCGCTGCCGGTGACCGCGATCGATGCCGGGATCGACGTGGCGATCGACATCGACACCCAGGGCGTGGGCTGGGTGCGCACGCGCGGGCGGCAGAGCGTCGCCTATCGTGCGGGGACGGCGGCGGGTTGGGGCGACCTGCCGCCGCCCATCGCGACCGGCGTGGTGCTGCTGATCGCCCACCTGTTCGACCATCGCGAGCGCGACATGGCGCCGCCGGCGGCGGTGAGCGCGCTGTGGCGGCCCTATCGCCGCGTGCGGCTGGCGACATGAGGAACGCGGTGCGGCGGGCGATCGATCGGGTCGCCGAAGCGGTGCGCACCGCGGTGCCCGATGCGCGGGTCGAGCTGCGCGACGACGGCATCGCGATCGAGGGGCGCGGGCTGCGCGCGCGGCTGCGCTGGATCGGAGGGCTGCTCAAATGAGCGTGCAGGAAGTGCTGCAGGCGGCGCTGGTCGAGGCGCTGGCCGGGCTCGAGGTGACGGCAGTGTTCGACGCGCCGCCGGTGCGCGCCGCGCGGCCCTATGCGCTGGTCGAGGAAGCCTGGCTGACCGACTGGGGCACCAAGGACATGGCCGGGCGCGAGGGGCGGTTCGCGATCACCTTGTTCGACGCGGGCGAGCGCCCTGCCCGGTTGCGCGCGCTGGCCGGCGAAGTCGAGGACCGGATCGCGGCGATGCCCCGCGGCATCGGCCAGGGCTGGGCGATCGCCAGCCTGGTGCTGCTGCGCTCGCGGATATCCCGTGACGGGGACTCGCGCTGGCAATCGGTGAGCGAATTTCGCGTGCGGATGCTCCGCAGCGAACTCTGACAGGAGAGAGACATGGCGGCAGAAAAGGGCAGCGCGTTCCTGCTCAAGGTGGGGAACGGCGCGACGCCGGTGGTGTACGCCACCGTGGCGGGGCTGCGCACCACGCAGCTGAGCGTGAACGGCGAGATGGTGGCGATCACCAGCAAGGACAGCGGCGGGTGGCGCGAGCTGCTGTCCGGCGCGGGCGTCCGATCGGTGAGCGTATCGGGCGCCGGGGTGTTCACCGGATCGATCGCGGAAGCACGGCTCAAGGCCAATGCGCTCTCGGGCGCGATCGATGACTATCGGCTCAGCTTCGAGAGCGGCGAGACGATGACCGGGCGCTTCCTGGTGACGCGGCTCGACTATGCCGGGGATTTCAACGGCGAGCGCAGCTACACGCTTAGCCTGGAAAGCTCCGGGCCGGTGGTGTCGGCATGAGCGCGGCGGCAAACCCCGAGCGGGGCGAGGCGGCACTCGTGCTGGACGGCGTCACCCATGTTCTGCGGCCGAGCTTCCAGGCGCTGGTGGCGGCGGAAGCCGAGATCGGGCCGCTGTTCGAACTGGTCGAGCGCGCGGCTTCGGGCCGGCTGGGCATTGCCGAGATTGCCGGGCTGTTCTGGCATTGCCTGCGCGAACCGCCGGCGATCGACCGGGCGGCGTTCGGCGAAGCGCTGGCGGCGGCGGGGCTCAAGGCGCTGACCCCCGCGCTGCGCATGCTGATCGGGCAGATCCTGGCCGGGCGCTGATGCGGTTCGCGGACAATGCCCGGCGACTGGCCGGCGCGGCGGGCGCGATGTTCGGATGGAAGCCGGATGATTTCTGGGCGGCAACCCCGGCCGAGCTGGGCGCGCTGCTCGATGCGATCCGCGGCGAGGCCGAGCTGCCACCCGACACCGCCATGATGACGCGGCTCAAGGAGCAATTTCCCGATGGATGAGGAAGAGATCGAGCGGCTGATCGTCAGCGTGCGTGCGGATACCCGCGCCTTTGCCCGCGATGTCGAGGAAATGCGGAGCGGGCTGGAAGGGCCGATGGGCGCCGGCGCCGAACGCGCCGGGCGGGCGATCGAAAACGCCCTGCTGCGCGCCGTACGCACCGGCAAGTTCGGCTTCGAGGATCTGAAGCGCGTCGCACTGAGCGTGATGGACGAGATCGCCCGCGCGGCACTGCGCGACGGCATCGCCTCGATCGCCGGCGGCGGCAGTGGCGGATCGGGCGATGGCGGGCTTTCCGCGCTGACCAGCCTGGTGATGTCGCTGTTCGGATCGCCGGGCCGGGCGACCGGCGGACCCGTGAGCCCCGGCCGGCCCTATTGGGTGGGCGAACGCGGGCCGGAACTGTTCGTGCCGGCGAGCGCGGGGAGCGTCGCGGTGCCGGCGGGCGGCGGTGGGCGCGACGTGCGGGTGGCGATCACCGTGAATGCGGCTGCGGATGTGGCGCCGCGCGCGCTGGCGCAATCGAGCCGCCAGGTGGCGCGGGCGGTGCGGGCGGCGTTGGCGGGAGTGGACTAGGGCGTATCCGATAGCGATGCCGTTCGAGAGGTTCCCGCGCCATCGACAGTGGGCCGAGACTGGCCCCCGGCCTTCGCCGGGGAACCGAATATAGGACCTAAGGCGCGATATCCTTCTCGCGCACCATGCTCCGGACGATCGCCTGCTTCTTCATCATCGAGAAGGCGTTCCCGTTTCCGGAATAGAGGCCGTCGAGGAAGCCGCGATCATTGGCGGTCAGCGCAGTGGGTGCGGCATCGTCGCCATCGGGCGTGAAGGCCGAGAGGATCGAGTTCTGGCCAGCCGCCTCGCGCAGGCGGGCGCCGCTCAGCGCGCGCATCGCGGCATAGTCGGCGGCTTGACGAAGATCGCGGTCCGCCATCGCGTCGCGATCGATCAGCACGGTCGCGCTCAATATGTCCCGTCGGGTCAATGCGGAGAGCCGGCTCGAGGTCGAGAGGCGCAGGTCCGGCGCGGAGCCCGGCGTGTAGCGCGGGCGGTCTCCGTCGCGGCTGCGCGTCTCCACTTCAATCCAGGCGCGGGCGGCCCCCGGTTCCGCGGCGATCCGGCGCAGATCGGTGAGGGTCTGGCTGTTGGCGCCCTGGGCATTGGCGTGCTTGAGCTTGCCGACCGCGGCCTTGCCGTCGGGCACGAAAAGCACGAGCAGATTCGGCGTACATCCCTGATCGCCGACCCGAAGCTTCACGGAGCGCGCGATTTCACCGACGCGATCGGCGACAACCCGGTTAGCCTCGGTCGGCAGGCCGGCGACACCGACACAGACGGGATCGTAGAAGCGCGCGAACGGCGCATCGAAGGGGACGACCGGCGCGACGTTCTCGACATAGCGGCGCGCGGCATCTTCCGACGACCGGCCCGAAACCACGATGTCTTCCGAGGGAACGACCTGCGACAGGGCGAGAAGCAACTCGGCAAGCATTCGACACCTCATGGTTTGTTGGGGGCAGCTACGCGCCCGCCATCGTCAGTGGCGCAGCCAGCGGCCGCCGGGCAAGACGGACGCGCTCCGAAAAATGCACCATTATGCTGTAGTTGCGGGCTATTGATGGCAAGCGGAGGCATCGAACCGAGCGTCACCCACCGCGTTGACGGTTGCCTCCAGATTCAGGCCGGGTGATACACGTCCCAGCATCGCTCCGGTGCGCCGAACGCCAGAGGAACCAGCGCGGAAAGCAAAGCGGCCGGCGTCGCGAAAACACAGCCCGCGGCTTGCTGCACTGCCCCGTTCCGCCGGGCCGCGCGAAGCGCATCCCGAGGCAGTTTCTCGGGCGAGAACAAGGCGAAACCGGGCTCCCACCGCTGAAGCCGCAAGGCACCATAAAATGCGGTTCCCATGCCATCGGATTGCTGGAAGACAAAGCCATCGGCACGGCCGGCGACAGGGATGAGCGCCACGGTCTCGGGCCATGCGCCCCCCGACAGCTTGTAGTGATCGCCCTCGATGCGGAAGCCCAAAGTGCTGTCTCCGATGGCGTTCCGATAGCTGCCGCCGATCAACGGGAGCTGCCCCGCGCCGAACGCGAGAAGCGGCGACGACGACAAATAGATCGCACGCACCTGAGGCGAACGGAAAAGGGTGCGGAAATCCATCGGCGCAAACCTATCGGCGGGCCAGCGCCAATCCAAGCTGGCGCAAGCCCGCGATTTCGCTCCGGCACCCGCGAATGCCGGCCACCTCTGTGGAGGGGCACAACTCAAGATCGGGAGTAACAAGATGGGCTGGTGGCTCGCCGATGCGCGCCGCGGGCAGGCCGAGGGCGTGCTCTCGCGCTTCGATCCCGCGTACTGGACGGTCAATTTCCCGCGGCCGATGATGGCATCGGTCATCACCACCGCACCCGATGCGCTGCGGGTGGACGCGGTCTTCTACCGCCAGGACGACCTGGCCGGGCTGATCTGGGAAGCCGAGGACCGGCACGACCATCCTCTGCTGCGCTACGAGACGGCACGCGACTTCCGCGCCTGCCGGCTTCGCTTTCGCTGGCGCTCGTCGGGCGTGAAGCCGCTCGATGGCGTGCACGGACCGGTGCTGACGATCGAGGGACGCGATGCCGCGGGCGCGCCGCGCGCCTGGTATGTTCGGCTGTGGAACTATGCCGAAGGGTCGGGCGAAGACGCCTTGGTCTCAATCGACTTCGCCAGCGTGCAGGGCGGCTATCTGTTGCCCGACGAGGCAGATCCGGTCTGGGCCGGCGATGTCGACCGGATGTTCGTATCACTGGTCGCGCCGGGCTATAGCGGCGCGGACGCCGATCTTGCAGTGCCGGCCGAGGGATGGGCTGAGCTGAGCGACATCGCCTGTGAGGGATCGGGCGCGGTGCTGGCGGCTGGCGACGTGATCGTCCCCGAGCATGGTCTCAGCATCGCCAACGGCTATGACGACAATTACCACCTGACGCCCGAGCGGCTGCTGCGCAACATCGTCCAGCTCGGCTGGCGCGGGACGATCCTGCACTATGTCGGGATGAGCCATTATTTCCGGCTCGAGGCGAGTTCGGGCGGCCATTATGCGAGCCTTGGCGCGACCGCGCTGAATGTCGCCTGCCGGGCCTGGCATGCCGATTTTGCGGCGCGGGCCAGGGCGCTGGGCTACGAACTAATCCTGTCGCTTTCCTATGAACTGCTCGACCAGAATTGCTGGGGCGACTGGAAGCAGCGCGCAGCGGATGGTTCGCCGGCGCTGACCGGATGGGAGCCGCCTTCGACCCTGCTCTCGCCGGCGCATGGCGGCGCGATGGCCTATCTGCAGGCGGTGGCGCGGGAGTTTGCCGGGATCGCGCAGGCGGCCGGGCTGCGCGTGCGCTTCCAGATCGGCGAGCCCTGGTGGTGGACGCTGCCCGATGGGAGCCTGTGCATCCATGATGCGGCGACGCAGGCGGCGCTGGCCGGGGCAAGCGACATCGAGGAAGCGGCCGGCGCGCTGCTGGCGGCATCGACGCTGGCGCTGCGCGATGCGGTGCGCGAGGTGGCGGCGGACGCGGAGACGCTGCTGCTGGTCTATGCACCGACCGCGCTGGTTCAGCCCAAGGCCAATGTGCCGATCGGCTGGGCCCGGCCTGCCTTCAATGTGCTGCAGCTCGAGGATTATGACTGGGCGGCGGCCGGCAATGTGGCGGCGAGCGCGCGCGGAATCGCCGCGATCGAGGCGCGGCTCGGCTATCCGGCGGAGGATCAGCATTATCTGGCAGGCTTCGTGCTGCGGCACGAGGATCGCCGGCAATGGCCCAATGTCGCGGCGGCGGCCGGACGGGCGCGGCGGCGCGGGGTGGCCCAGACCTATGTCTGGGCGCTCCCCCAGGTGCTGCGCGACGGCTTCGTGCATTTCGAAACGGAGGAAGCAATGGATGCGTTCGACGACGTGCTGTTTCCGCTCGCGCTGGGCCGCGAAGCGGAAGTGGCCCCCGAGGTCTCGACTTCGATCGTGACCAGCGCGGGCGGGCGCGAGAGGCGCAATGCCGAATGGGCGGAGGCGCGGACCCGCTATGATGTCGGGCCGGGGCTGCGCTCCGAGACGGACATCATGGAACTGCTCGCCTTTTTCCGGGCGCGGATGGGGCCGGCACGCGGCTTCCGGCTGCGCGATCCGTTCGACTGCGTCGCGGTGGACGAGCTGATCGGCTTTGGGGACGGCACCAACCAGCGCTTCCCGCTGGTGCGGACCTATGGAAGCGTGGTGCGGCGGATCACCCGGCCGGTGGCGGCGACGCTGCAGGTGATGATCGACGGCATGGAGACCGAAGACTTCGTACTGGGGGAAGGCGGCGTGGTGACACTCGGCCTGGCGCCGGCCGAGGACGTTGCCGTGAGCGCGACCTTTATCTTCGACGTGCCGGTGCGCTTCGCCGAGGATCAGCTGCGCGTGAGCCGCGCGACCTTCCAGGCCGGGGCGCTCGCCTCGGTGCCGCTGGTGGAGATCCGCGAATGAGCTGGCTGGCGCAAGCGCTCACCACGCTGGCGCTGTGCTGGCGGATCGAACGGCGCGACGGGGTGACGATCGGGCTGACCGCGCATGACCGGGACATCGAATGGGACGGGCTGGTCCACCAGGCGGCACCCGGCATGGTGCCGAGCGCGATCACGCGGGGGGCCGGGCTCGATCCGGCGAGCATGGACGTGACCGGTGCATTGACCAGCGAGGCGATCGGCGAGGCGGACCTGCTCGCCGGGCGCTGGGACGGCGCGCGGGTGGCGATCTTTGCCTGTGACTGGACCGATCCGGCCCGGCAGGTGGCGCTGGGCGAAGGGACGATCGGCGGGCTCGAGACGCGCGACGGCATGCTCACCGCCGAGCTGCGCGGGGCGATGGCAGCACTCGAGCGGCCGGTGGTCGAGGAGACCTCGCCCGAATGCCGGGCCGAGCTGGGCGACAAAAGATGCCGGGTGGCAATGGCGGGGCGCCGGCGCTTCGCCCGAGTGACGGCGATCGTCGACAATGTGGTGACCCTCGATACCGGGGAGCCGGTGGCCAATGGCTATGCCCAGGGCCGGCTGCGCTGGATCAGCGGCGCCAATTCGGGGCTGGAGGACGCGATCCTCGGCTCAGCCGGTACGACGCTGACCCTGCGCCGGCCGCCGCGCTTCGACGCGCCGGGACGCGTGCTGCTCGTCGAGGGGTGCGACCGGCGCCTGGCGACCTGCGCGGAGCGGTTCGGCAATGCGGTCAACTTCCGGGGCGAGCCCTATCTGCCCGGCATCGACCTGCTGACCCGCTATCCGGGCGGATGAGCGCGGTGCTTGCGCGTGCCCGCGCGATGATCGGCGTGCGCTTCCGGCCGCGGGGCCGGACACGCGAGGGGCTCGACTGTGTCGGGCTGGCGGGCTGGGCATATGGCGCCGCGATACCCGCTGGCTATGCGATGCGGAGCGACGACCGGGCACGGGTGTCCAGGGTGGCGGCGTCGCTTGGGCTGGTCATGACCGAAGCGCGGCAACCCGGCGACCTGGTACTGCTCGCGAGCGGGCCGGGGCAGCTGCACCTCGGCATCGATAGCGGGACCGGGCTGATCCATGCCGACGCGATGCTGCGCCGGGTGGTCGAGCGGCCCGACCCGCTCCCCTGGCCGGTGATCGGCCGCTGGCGAAAATCGGAGGACTGACAATGGCGACCCTGGTGCTCACCGTCGCCGGCGGACTGATCGGCGGTCCGGCGGGCGCGGCGATCGGATCGATGATCGGCAACGTCATCGACCATGAGATCCTGTTCAAGCCCAAGGGCCGCGAGGGACCCCGGCTGAGCGACCTCAAGGTGCAGACCTCCTCCTATGGCACGCAGGTCCCGAAGCTCTTCGGGACGATGCGCGTGGCCGGATCGGTGATCTGGGCGACCGACCTGGTCGAGCATCGCGACCGGCAATCGGGCGGCAAGGGGCGCCCGAGCACCACGACCTACAGCTACACCGCCAGCCTGGCGGTGGCGCTTTCGGCGCGGCCGATCCTGGGCGTGGGACGGATCTGGGCGGACGGCCAGCTGCTGCGCGGCGCCGCCGGCGACTTCAAGGCCCGCACCGGCTTCCGGCTGCACCTGGGCGGCGAGGACCAGCCCGCCGATCCGCTGATCGTGGCGGCGGAAGGTGCCGGACGGGCACCGGCGCATCGCGGTATCGCCTATGCCGTGTTCGAGGATCTCGAACTCGGCCCCTGGGGGAACCGCATCCCGTCGCTCAGCTTCGAAGTGGAGGCCGATGCGGCCCCGGTGCCGGCCGGCGACATCGCCGTGGCCCTGGGCGCGCTGAACCAGGCCGATCCGAGCGTTGCCCTGGCAGGCTTCGCCGCGCAGGGCGCGAGCCTGGCCAGCATAGTCGAAGTGCTCGGCCAGGCTGCGGGCGGCTGGTTCGGCGAGGGACCGATGCTGCACTGCGGCACCGGCGAGGCGATCACGATCGAGGACAGCGGCGTCGGCGGGCACGGGCGCGGGAACCGCAGCGTCGCCTCGGCGACCCGGGTGCCGCGCACGCTGAGCCTCAGCCATTACGACCCAGCCCGCGACTGGCAGATCGGCCTGCAGCGCGCCGGCGGTACCGGTCCAGCCAGCCGGGACATGCGAATCGAGCTGCCCGCCGCGATAGACGCCGGGACCGCGCGGACGCTGGCCGAGGCCGCGCTGCTCCGCGCGGACACAGAACGCACCCGCCGGACGGTGCATCTGGGCTGGGAAGCGCTTGCCGTCTCGCCCGGCAGCCGGGTGCGTATCGCGGGCACGCCGGGCATCTGGCGTGTCGATGGTTGGAAGTTCGAGGGCATGTCGGTGTCCCTCGACTGCGTTGCCCTGGCCCCCGAAGTCGCCCCCCTGCCGGGCAGCGGAGGCCGCGCCCTCGGCGCCGGGGACGTGGCCATCGGACGTACGATCCTGCACGCGTTCGAGCTCCCGCCGATCGAAGATGCGCCCGCAACAACCCCGAGAATCGCGATTGCCGCGGCCGGCGAAGCCGAGGGATGGCGCCGGGCGGCGTTGCTGCTCAGCATCGACGGCGGCACGGCATGGCAGGAAATCGGCGGCACGCAAGGCATCGCCGTACTCGGCCGGATCCGCACGCCTCCCGGACGCGCCGCGCCGCAGATCGAGGACCGGAGAAACCATGTCGTCGTCGAACTCGCCAATCCCGCAATGCTGCTCGACCATGCGGATGACATCGCGCTCGACGCAGGAGCGAATCTCGCGATGCTGGGCGACGAACTGATCCAGTTCAGGCGCGCCGAGCGGCTCGATGCACGACAATGGCGCCTTTCCGGCCTGTGGCGCGGCCGGCGTGGCACCGAAAATGCGATCGGGAGCCAGGTCGAGAGCAACCGCTTCGTGCTGCTCGACGCCCGGACAGTCACTATGACCGACGTACCGCTAGGCGCAATCGGCACCGAGGTGCGGCTGCTGGCCGAGGGCGCGGGAGACGTAGGCGAAGCCGCACAGGCGTTCGCTGCCATCAATGGCATCTCGTTGCTGCCACTCCCTCCCGTTCAGCTCTTCGCCCGCAGGCTATCGAACGGCGGGGTCCGGCTGACCTGGGTGCGCCGCAGCCGGTCGGACTGGCGATGGGAGGACGGGCGCGACCTGGCTCCGGAGCCCGGCGGCGAGCGCTACCGCGTAACCCTGATCCCGAACAACGGCATCGGATGGACCGTGGAGACGCTGGCGCCCGAAATAACACTAGGGGCCGCCGCCATCGCAGGAGGGGCGAGAATCGAGGTGCGTCAGCTCGGCATCACCGGAACCTCCCCGCCCGCAACGCTGACCCTGCCCGATCAAGGAGAATCCGCATGACCGAGATGACCAGCCGACTCGACCTGCCGCTGCTCGACGCCGGGCAGGCGCAGAAGGAAATCCATCACAATGAAGCGCTTGTCCGGCTCGACCTGCTGGTCCAGGCGGCGGCCGAAGGGACGGACCTGAACATCGCACCGGAAACCCCCGCTCCCGGCCAGTGCTGGATCGTGGGTGGCGCGCCGGTGGGAGCCTGGTCAGGTCATGGGGGTGACGTCGCCGGCTGGACGGAGGGTGGCTGGCGCTTCGCAACTCCGCGCGAGGGCATGCGCCTCTGGCTTGGCCACGGTGCCGGATACGCCCTGTTCCGCGACGGCGAATGGCACCAGGGCGAAGCGCATGGTCGGGTTGTCGTCGAAGGGCAACAGGTGGTCGGCGCGCAAATGCCGGAAATTGCGGAACCAGAAGGCGGGACGGTGGTTGATGCGCCAGCGCGGGCCGCAATTTCTGCGGTGATCGTTGCATTGCGTGCGCATGGCCTGATCCATTCCGGCTGACTGTGACGTTCCTGCAACAGTCCCCGGATTTGTGCGCTTGCGCAGAAACTTTCGTTTCGGTACTGAGTTTTTCGCTGTCCGTAGTGACAATCATGAAAGGGGATTAAGATGCGGAAGCTTGCCGTAATTCTGGCACTTGCGACCACCGCGCTGAGCACGCCCGCCCTCGCCCGCGACGATGCGTGGTATGTGGGTGTCGAAGGCGGCGCTATGCTCGTCGAAGACATCAAGTTCGACATCGGCGCTGCCAAGGATGTCGTAACTGCGCACCACAAGGCTGGCTGGGACGCTGACGCAACCGTCGGTTACGACTTCGGTCCGTTCCGTGCGGAAGCCGAAGTTGGCTATCGCGAGGCTTCGGTCAATCGTATCGTCAGCACCGTGACGATGCCGGTTCGCACCGCTGCCGGCGCTGCCGTCAACGCCGCTCCGGGCAACTACGCCTATGCCGGTGGCCGCACTTCGGCCCTGAGCTTCATGGTGAACGGCCTGCTCGACTTCGGTGACGATGATGGCCTTCAGGGCTTCGTCGGCGCCGGTGTCGGTGTCGCGCGCGTCAAGAGCAAGCTCGCTCTGAACAGCTACCAGGACTCGCTGAACGATTCGGACACCGTGTTCGCGTGGCAGGCTCTTGCCGGCATTCGCGCTCCGCTGTCGGACTCGATCGACGTGTCGCTGAAGTATCGCTTCTTCAACAGCTCGACCACCGCGCTGGTGGATGCTTCGGGCCGCACCCTCAACGGTCGGTTCCGTTCGCACTCGATCCTCGGCGGTCTGACCTTCAACTTCGGTGCGCCGGCCCCCGAGCCGACCCCGACGCCGACGCCGGAGCCCACTCCGACGCCGACCTGGACCCCGACTCCGGAACCGACCCCGACGCCGACCGTCGTCTGCACCCCGGGACCGTACATCGTGTTCTTCGACTGGGATAAGTCGGACATCACGCCGGAAGCCGCGAGCATCCTCGACAACGCCATCAGCAACTACCAGAACTGCGGCAACGCACAGGTGATGCTGGCCGGCCACGCCGACCGCTCGGGCTCGGCCAGCTACAACGTTGGCCTGTCGCAGCGTCGCGCTGACTCGGTGAAGGCTTACCTGACCGCTCGTGGCATCGGTGCCGGTGCGATCTCGACCGAAGCATTCGGTGAGAGCAAGCCGCGCGTCGAGACTGCCGACGGCGTTCGCGAGCTGCAGAACCGCCGCGTGGAAGTCACCTACGGTCCGGGTTCGGGCTACTAAGCCAAACCGGTCCCAAGGGACTGACAGAATTGGGGAGGTCGGGAAACCGGCCTCCCTTTTTCTTTGGGCAGTTGCGCTCCGGGCATGAGCCGCACTAGCCCGATCCGGATGATCGATTCGACGATGCCGCTGTCCCTGGAGCGCGATGGCGCCGAGCATTTGCGCGCTGCGGCGCTGGCAGCACGGAACGGAATCGAGGCCGCGCTTGCCGGCCTGCCCGCCGATCGTCCCGGGTTACGCCTTCGCGAGGTAACGGACCTGCCGGACCTGCTCGAAGCGCAAGGCACGATCGGGCGAATCGCCGCTCGACGCCTCGGTCCGGATGCCCGGCCCGTGCGCGCCATCCTGTTCGACAAGAACGACCGGACCAACTGGGCCCTGGGCTGGCATCAGGATCGCACCATTGCCGTCACCGCACGCTGCGACGTGGCCGGTTTCGGCCCATGGACGATCAAGCACGGCATGCACCATGTCGCGCCACCATTCGCGTTGCTCGCCGGAATGCTGACGCTGCGCGTCCACCTGGATCCGGTACCGCTCGACAACGCCCCCTTGCTGATTGCGCCCGGATCACATCGAACCCTGGTTGCGGAGAGCGACATCGAGCGGACGGTGGCAGCCTGTGGCATCCATGCCTGCCTGGCCGAGGCCGGCGATGTCTGGGCGTATGCGACGCCGATCCTTCATGCCTCGAATGCCGCCACGCGACCGAAACGCCGCCGCGTGCTGCAGATCGACTACGCCGCAACCGCGCTGCCCGGCAGGCTGGGCTGGCTGGGAATCTAGCTCGCCTCCGCCTGCAGCGCCGCCGCCAGCCACTGCGGCATCAGTGCATCGCCAAGCGACTCCACCCGACGCAATTCCACCATCAGGCCAAGATCCGGATAGGCGATACGCGTCCGGTCGCCCGGCTCGCCCAGCGGCGCGACCACAAGCCGGCGATTGACCTTGGCGCGATAATGCATGCGCGCGGTGTTCTCCTGGCCGACATAGCAGCCCTTGGTGAAGCTGACACCGCCGAGCTCGCCGGCATTGCATTCGAGCCAGAGCGTCTTGTCCTGGCCCAGCTCCTCGACGCCTTCGGTGACACCGAGGCGCAGGCGATGTCCTCGCCAACCATTCGCTTCATCACCCTCCGCCGAGCCCAGCCAGCGATGGCCGAGCGCCGCGAGGCGCGGATCGGGGACGCCCTGCCCCGCATTCGGCGACCAATGCACCCCACCCTCCATCGGCTCGATCGTTATCGGGCGGCGCAGCCGGTAGATGCTCAACCGCCGCACCAGCGCCTCGCGCTGCGTCGCTTCGCAATCGACCAGGATCGAATCACCGTCCGCCCAGAGAATGAAATCGAACAGCGCCTTGCCCTGCGGCGTCAGCAAGGCTGCCCATTGCGGCGTCTCCGGCGTGACACCCGCCATGTCCTGCGTCACCAGCCCCTGGAGGAATCCACGAACATCCTCGCCCGAAATGCGGATCAGGGCGCGGTCGGCTAGTCTGGTGCTGGTATCGGTCATGCCGAACAGGTAGGGGGTGGCCGGGGGCGACGGAAGAGGCGCGGAATATGATTGTCGATCTGAAGCTCAAGGGCGGTCGCGTGCACCTACCCGGTGGCCCTGCCGAAACCGATGTGGGCGTGAAGGATGGCCGCATCGTCGCGATCGGCGGCGTGCTGGAAGCTGGCGAGACGATCGACTGTACCGGCCTCGACGTGCTGCCCGGCGTGATCGACAGTCAGGTCCATTTCCGCGAGCCCGGCCTCGAGGCCAAGGAAGACCTGGAAAGCGGCGCGCGCGCGGCGGTGCTCGGCGGCGTGACCGCGGTGTTCGAGATGCCGAACACCAAGCCCAACACCGATTCGGCCGAGGCGGTGCAGGACAAGCTCGCCCGGGCGAAGGATCGCATGTGGTGCGACCATGCCTTCTATGTCGGCGCGACCAACAACAATGCCGAGCATCTCGCCGAGCTCGAGCGCCTGCCCGGCACCGCGGGCGTGAAGATCTTCATGGGCGCCTCGACCGGCGACCTGCTCGTGTCGGACGACGCCAACCTCGCCCGCGTGCTCGCCTCGGGCCATCGCCGCGTCGCGATCCATGCCGAAGACGAGTTCCGCATGCAGGACCGCCTGGGCGAACGCGTCCCCGGCGATCCTTCGAGCCACCCGGTATGGCGCGACGACGAGAGCGCGATGCTGGCCACCCGCCGCATCCTCGGCCTCGCCCGCGCGGCGCGGCGGCGGATCCATGTGCTTCACGTCACCACCCCCGCCGAGCTGGAGCTGCTGGGCCAGCACAAGGACATCGCCACTTGCGAAGTCACCCCGCAGCACCTGACGCTGGCGGGCGAGGAGGCCTATCCCACGATTGGCACCTTCGCGCAGATGAACCCGCCGATCCGCTCGGCGGCGCATCGCGACGGGCTGTGGCACTGGCTCAACCAGGGCGTGCCCGATGTGCTCGGCTCGGATCACGCGCCGCACACCCGCGAGGAAAAGGCGAAGCCCTATCCCGACAGCCCCAGCGGCATGCCCGGCGTGCAGACGCTGCTGCCGCTGATGCTCAACCATGTCGCCGAGGGCCGCACCACGCTGCAGCGGGTAATCGACCTGACCAGCGCCGGCCCGCAGCGCATCTTCGGCATCGCCGGCAAGGGCCGCATCGCGGTCGGCTATGACGCCGATTTCACCGTGGTCGACCTCAAGGCACGCTGGACGATCGAGGAGAGCTGGCTTGCCTCGCGTTGTGGCTGGTCGCCCTTCACCGGCAAGCAGTTGACCGGCAAACCGATCGGCACGATCGTGCGCGGCAACCGGGTGATGTGGGAAGCCGAGCTCGCCAACCGGGCGATCGGCCGCCCCGTGCGCTTCGAGGCCGTGGAGTTCGGGTGAGGACGGTCTCGCGCACCGATCGCGCCTCCCGGCTCGTCAAGGCGCCGGCCAGCCGGATCTGGCGCGCCTTCATCGATCCCGCGGAGCTGGTGCGCTGGCTCCCGCCCGAAGGGATGACCGGCGAGATGCTGGCATTCGATGCGCGGCCGGGCGGCGGCTACCGCATGGCGCTGTCGTACGACGATCCCGAGCATGACGCGCCGGGCAAGACCTCCGAACATGCTGATGTCGTCGAGGTGCGCTTCACCGCGCTGAACCCGGGCCGGAGCATCGTCCAGGCGGCGGTGTTCGATTCGGAAGACCCGGCCTTTGCCGGCACGATGCGCATGACCTGGACGCTGGAGCCGGCCGACGGCGCCACCCGCGTCGCGATCACCTGCGAGGACGTCCCGCAGGGGATCGGCAAGCAGGACCATGTCCAGGGACTGAAATCCTCGCTCGCCAACCTGGCGGGGTTCGTCGAAGCCTAGGCCGGGATCGCCGCGGCCCAGGCCACGACCTCGTCCTCGCGCCGGGCATGGACCAGCGGCGTCTCCGCAATGCCCGCCGCCGGATCGACGGCGATCGTCGCGTCGTAGAGGAAGGTCGCGTTGCCGCGAATGGTGACCATGCCGTCCGCATCGGACGATCCCATCACCAGCCCGCCCTTGTTGAACACCTTCATCACCGTGCCGAAGGGCACCCGTCCGGTGCGGCCCGCGGCATAGACCGAGGAGGCCATGGCGCTGCCGCAGCTGTCGGTCAGCCCTACGCCGCGCTCATAGGTGCGTACGAACAGGTCCTGCCCGCGCACTTCGACGAAGGAGACATTCGCGCGGGCCGGGATCAGTTCGGGGCCTGCCTCGCACCAGTCGCCGAGCGCGACCAGCTCGGCCTCATCAACCGATTCAACAAATGTGACGAGATGCGGGTTGGGCATCGCGATCGCGGTGAAGGCGCGCGCGCTCGGCAGGCCGGGGATCGGCGCGTCGATGATCTCCGCTGCGTCTACGCGCAGCCCGACATCGGCGGTGCGCGTCGAAGCCGGCCCGGCCGTCTCGCGGATCGTCACCACGCCGGGCGCCAGCGGCTCGGCGCGCGCGACCTCCGCGCTGCTGGTCTTCAGCCGCACCCGGGCATGGTCGAGCCCGAGCAGCTCGAAGCCCAGCCGCGCGGTGCAGCGCAGGCCGTTGAGGCAGGTCTCCGCCTCCGATCCGTCCGAATTGAACATGCGCATGCCGAAATCATGCCCGGCATCGTCGCCCGCGGTGAGCAGCAGCAGCCCGTCGCCGCCCACCGGCCCGGCACGATCGGCCAGCGCCCGCGCCACGCCCGCCCAGTCCGCGTCGGACAGGGTGAGCGCGCGTGCGTCGATCAGGGGAAAGTCGTTCCCCGAGCCATGGCATTTGATGAAGGCGAACCGCATGGCGCCCAGATAGGCGCGCCGCGCGGTGCTGGCTAGGTCCAACCCTAGCCGGCAACCGCCTCGCGCGCCACCGGCCCGCCCATTGCATCGACCATGGCGCGGTCACGCGTGATGATCGCCGCGAAGCTCGGCCGGGCATGCATCGAGGCAACCCAGGCGGCGAGCCGCG
Organism: Sphingomonas sp. OTU376; assembly: GCF_038440415.1. Lineage (NCBI taxonomy): Bacteria > Pseudomonadati > Pseudomonadota > Alphaproteobacteria > Sphingomonadales > Sphingomonadaceae > Sphingomonas > Sphingomonas sp. OTU376. Next base: position 21,609 of record NZ_JASATQ010000001.1, read on the forward strand.
GATAGCGTGCCGAATCGACAGTCACGCCGATGCAGCCCAGCGTCGCCAGCGGGCTCGCCACGGCGATGTCCGCCAGCGTCAGCCGATCGTCGACCAGGAACCCGCTCGCGGGGATCGCGCCCTCCAGATACGCCAGGATCGGCGGCATCAGGTCGCGCTCGGCGGCATCGGCCGCCGCATGGTCGCATTCCATCTTGAGCACGCGCGGGCGCACGAAGCGCTGGCCGAAGATCGCGCTCCCGGCCGCCATCATGATCGTGTCGGCGAGCTCGTCGAACCAGATCGTGCGGGCGCGGGCCTGCGGCTCGGCAGGGATCAGATTGGGCTCGGGATATTTGGCATCGAGATAGGCGACGATCGCCGAACTGTCCGAGATCAGGAAATCGCCGTCCTTGAAGCCCGGCATCTTGCCGAACGGGCTGGCAGCCATGAATTCCGGGCTCCCCCGCCCCATCCCGGCGGGCTGCAACTCGAGTTCCAGGCCCTTCTCGGCACCGAACACCATGACCTTGCGCACATAGGGCGAAAGCGTCGAACCAAACACGATCATGCCAACCTCTCCCAGGCTTTTGGCAAAAAGGCCTATCCGATCGGTTGCACGGGGCAACCGGGTTGTGCGCGACAGGTGCGCTCCACTGTGCGAGGATCGGGTGAGTGACTGGTCTCACCCTTCTCCTCGCGCTGGGCGCGGCTGCGGCCTTTTATATCGTGCTGCGGCGCATGGCCTTTCTGGAACAAGAACTGCGCCGTGTCGAATCGCGGATCGTTGCTCTCGAGGAAGACGGGCGCGAGCCCTCCGCCCGCCCGGCCTCGCCCGCGGCCGCACAGCACCAAATGGCCGAAGCGTCGGTCATGGCCGCCGAGCCGCCCCCGGAGCGTGCGGCCAGGACTGAACCCGAGCCACGGCGGCCCATTTCCGAATCCCGTCAACTCCCGCAGTTCAGCCTGGAGACGCTGATCGGTGGCAAGCTGCCGATCTGGATCGGCGGCGCGGCACTGGTACTCGCGGGCTTCTTCCTGGTCCGCTACTCGATCGAGAGCGGCCTGCTCGGCCCCTCGACACGGACGTTGCTCGCCGCCCTGTTCGGCCTAGCCTTGATCGCGGGCAGCGAAGCGACCCGGCGGCTGCCCGCCACTGCGGACGATCCGCGCGTTGCCCAGGCGCTCGCCGGGGCCGGCATCGCCAGCCTCTACGGCACGCTCTACATGGCGGCCGCGCTCTACCACCTGATCGCGCCCCTCACCGCCTTCCTGCTCGTCCTGCTGGTCACCGGAGGCGCGCTCGCACTGGCCTTGCGCCATGGCCCGCCAACCGCGGTGATGGCGCTGGTCGGCGGCTTCGCGGCCCCCATGGTCGCCGGCTTCGACGCCGCGGGGATCGGGCCGCTGCTCGTCTATCTCGGGCTGTTCACCGCCGCGCTGTTCGGCCTCGCCATCCATCGCGGCTGGGCCTGGCTGGCGCTCGCCGCCTGCGTTGCGGGCTTTGCCTGGATCAACTTCCTGATCGCGATGCTGGTGGCTCGCAGCGACGATCTCTCCGCGGTCGGCGGCTTCACCATGCTGCTCGCCATCGGCGCGAGCGCCGCGCTGCCCGCCACGGGCGCCGGCAATCGCTGGCTCCGCCTCGCGCCGCTCGTGGCCGGCTGCCTGCAGCTCGCGATCCTTGCCCCGGCGCTCGACTTCGGCTGGCTGCCCTGGAGCTTCTACCTCGTCCTGGCCGGCGCGGCGCTGATCCTCGCCTGGCGGGACGCCGTCTACCTGCCCGGCGCGCTCGCTGCCCTTGCCCTGCTGCTCGTTCTGGAGATGCTGGCGATCGGCCTGCCCGACCGCGGCTTCACGCCCATCGCGGCAATCCTGGCCACCGCGCTCTTCGCGCTTCCCGGCCATGTCCTCGCGCGCCGCCAACCGATCTGGGTAGCGATCGCGCTGCTCGGCACTGCCGGACCGCTCCTCGTCGCCCATCTGCGCGCACCCGCGCTGCTTCCCGCCGAGGCCTGGGGCATTGTCGAGCTGCTTGCTGCGATCGCGACGTTCAGCCTCGCCTGGCGGATCCGATCGGAGACGGGCAATCCCATGCTGGTCGCTGCCACCGCACTGGCGGCATTCCTCGCCGGGCTGGGGCTGGGCCAGTTCGTCCCCGGCGACTGGCTGTCGCTGCCGCTCACCCTGGTCGCCGCGGCACTGGCCTGGTGGGCGCGCAGGCTCCGTGCCCCGCGCCTCTACGCGCTGCCCGCCTATCCGCTCGCCGCGGCACTGGTCGCCGCCGCGCTGCCGCTCGGTGCGCTCAGCGAGCTGATCCTCGCTTCGCTCTCCGGCGAGCGGCTCACCTATCCGCTGCTGCCGTCGCTGGCCGAGCTTCTGCGCGAACTCGCCTTGCCCGTCGCGCTGGCCATCACGCTGCTGTTCGATCCCGCCCTGTTCGGCCGCCTCCGCCGCACCATGTCGATCGCGGCAATCGCGCTGGGCGTGCTGCTCCTCTATGCGATCGCCAAGCAGCCTCTCGCCATCGCCACGCTGCCGCGCTTCCTCGCCTGGGGCTTTATCGAGCGCGCGGTGCTGAGTCAGGCGAGCCTTGCCGCCGGCTGGTGGCTGCTCCGCCAGGGCAAGGCCACGACGATCGGCCATGCGCTGCTCGCGCTCGGCCTGTTCCGCATCGCCTGGTTCGACCTGTTCCTGTTGAGCCCCCTGCTCGAGCAGCAATCCGTCGGCCCGCTGCCGCTCCTCAATGCCGCCGTGCTGCATCTCGGGCTGGCGAGCTTCTGGCTATGGACCCTGCCGGTGCGCTGGCGACCGGGTGCGGCGCTGCTTGTGCTCCTCGCCCTGCTCGCCGCCGTGCGCCAGGCAGCACATGGCGACCTGCTCACCGGAGCGATCGGCACGGCCGAGAATGGCGGCTACAGCGCGGCGATGCTGGCGCTGGCGCTGTTCTGGCTGTGGCGCGGCATTGCCGGCGGCAACCGCGACCTGCGCATCTTCGGCCTCGCCTTGCTCACCGCCACCACCTTCAAGGTCTTCCTGGTCGATGCCGCCGCGCTCGACGGGGTGCTGCGCATCCTCTCCTTCCTCGGCCTGGGCCTGGCGCTGATCGGGATCGGCTGGGCCTATGGCCGGTTCGTCGGCAAGGGCGCCGTCGAGCCCGAACCCGCTATTTGAGCCCGTAGAAATCGGCGACGCGGTCGAGCGCGAAGCAGAGCACCAGCTTGCCCGCGCGGCTCGGCCAGCCCAGCGCCTTCTCCGCCGGGCCGATACCCTCGCCGGCGCAGACGACGCGCCACAGGATGTCGGCCAGCCCCGGCCCCGCTGCCTCCACCGCGCCATCGAAGCGGCGCCGCGCCGAGATCTGCGCCAGCGTCGGATCCAGCCGCTCGGCGACGCCACCCGGCGTACGGGCCACCGGTGCCGGATCCCAGCGCATCGTTACGCGCGGGCCCAGTGCCGCCATCTCATAATCGCTGCGCAGCCGCTCTCCCGCTTCGAGCTGCCTCGTGCTGACATGGCCGCGCGACGCCAGCCAGGCGAGCGGCGACTCCGCCAGGTTGACGGTGACACGACGCTTCAGCCCCGCAGTATCCTCGACCACGCGCTCCACCAGTTCCCGCATGACGATCTCCTTTTGTTCCGATTCGCTCCTCTTGCCATGTGGGATCGATTGTAGGAAAGAGAGAAACCGATTTGGTTATCTGGAGGCTGCGATGATTACTGCCATCCGCGAAGTGCGCCGGGCAAAGGGGCTCACGCTGGAGGAAGTCGCGGCGCGCTGCGTGCCGCCGACCACGGCGCAGACCGTCGGCCGGCTCGAGATGGGCACCCGCACCGTCTCGGTCGGCTGGCTCAATCGCATTGCCGCCGCGCTGGGCGTCGATGCCGCCGATCTGGTCAAGCTGCCCGAGCGTCCGGAGATCCCCGTGGCCGCGCTGCTGGAAGCCGGGGCCGCCCAGGCGCCGCGCAACACCGCCACGATCGTGCCTCCGCATGCCGAACCCGGGATGGTCGCAATAGTGGTGACCGCCGGGGTTGGCGACTATCGCACCGGCGACGAGATCTGGTGCCGCACGCTCGCGCCGGAGGGGTTTGGCGGCGCGCTCAACCGCGATGTGCTGGTGCCGCGGCCCGCCGGCCGCTTCCTGTTCGCCCGGCTGATCGGGCGCGAGGGCGAGCGGCTGCATCTCCTCCCTTTCGGCGCCGGTGCACGCCAGCAGGTGGTCGCCGATCCGCCCTGGATCGCCGAGGCGATCCGGCTGGTCCGCCCTCTCTGAAATCTCCTTGCGGAGCGCTCCGGACAGGCGCATTTTGCCGGAAAAGCAGGAGGGGCATGTCATGCTGAAACTGAGTCTTGCGGCAATCGCCGCGCTCTCGATCGCCGCGCCGGCAATGGCGGACGATTGGGATTTCGTGCTGATCAACAATAGCGGCAAGGCGATCAAGACGGTCGAGATCGCGCCGACGGGAACCACCACCTGGCAGCCCAACAAGGTCGATCCCGATTTCAAGAAGGAAGATGCCACGGTGAAGCCGGGTGCGCGGATGACCGTGCATTTCGACAAGGGCGCCGGCTGCAAATACGACGTGAAGCTCAACTTCGCCGACAGCAGCAGCGGCGTGTGGACCGCCATCAACGTGTGCGACAACAGCTATGTCACGGTGAAGTACAGCGCGGCCGGCGCACCGACCTTCACCGCGAACTGAGTTCGTACCGCATCGCAACCCGCATGGCGGGGAGCCCATCCGGCTCTCCGCCATTTGCTTGTCCGGCATGGCGCGGAAGGAGATTGATCCAAATCAGGTCCGGATCGGTGGCGTCTATTCGAGTCGAGCGGTTTCGACTCGCCAATTCCCGCACAGTCTAAAAGTAGACGAAACGTCCACCATTAAATGGAGTCGACTGTCCGGTCTGTTAAAGTTATCCACAGGCCCGTCGAGTCGCCTTAGATATCATGGCCGCCATTCGATCGCGGCCGCCTCACAAGTACATGACCATTTCCGAAAGAGGCGCATCGCGCGCTTCTTCGTGTTCACGTGACGCAACTGCTCCGGATCCTCCGGAGCGGGCGCGGGATGCTGTCGGGTGAGCGGGTGGACGATCTCGAGACCAGGCTTCTGGGCGACAGTGACGCGATGGTGCGCCTGCGCAGCATCGTGCCCAAGATCGCGCGCAGTGATGCGCCCACGCTGATCACCGGCTCCACCGGCACCGGCAAGGAGCATTGCGCCCGCACCATCCATGCGCTCAGCGAACGGCACGACGGTCCCTTCGTCGCGATCAATTGCGGCGCGGTGCCCGACAATCTGTTCGAAGCGGAGCTGTTCGGCTTCGAGCGGGGCAGCTTCACCGGGGCGGTGCGCAGCCAGACCGGCAAGGCGGTGATCGCCGGCGCCGGCGGCACCCTGTTCCTCGACGAGGTCGGCGAGCTCTCCCCCTTCAGCCAGGTCAAGCTGTTGCGGCTGCTCGAGGAGAAGGAAGTCCAGCCGATCGGGCGCGAGAAGCCGGTCAAGGTCGACCTGCGCGTGATCGCCGCGACCAATCGCGACGTCGAGCAGCAGGTCGAGCAGGGCAGCTTCCGCCCCGATCTCTACTACCGCCTCAACGTCGCCCGCCTGACCCTGCCCGACCTGTCCGAGCGCGCCGAGGACATCGCCCTCTACATCCGCCATTTCGTCGAGGGCTTCAATCGCCGCTGCGGCTGCCAGGTCACCGCGCCCGACGACGAGCTGCTCGACGTGCTGCTCCATTATGACTGGCCGGGCAACATCCGCGAGGTGCGCAACTTCGTCGAGGCGATCTTCATCGATCCGCCGCGCGGCGCGATCCGGCTCGACCATATCCCCGACGCCTTCGTGCGGCTGCAGCGCAGCTTCGACTGCTCGGGCAAGGACGAGCGCGCCCGCATCCGCGCCGCACTCGACCGCACCGACTGGAACCGCGCCGAGGCCGCCCGCTCGCTCAGCTGGTCGCGCATGACGCTCTATCGCAAGATGACCAAGTACGAGATGACCCGTGGCGGCCCGGAGGGCGCGGAGGACGGCCCGATCCTGTAACAGCCGCGCGTAACATCGCTACGCCCGCGCTGCCGCAATGTTACGTACTATCCCCTAGCCCGATCACCCAACCCGCTGATTCGCAAGCTTTTCACAAGCTGGCACAGCGCTTGCTCCTCTGTCCGGCAGGAGGCGTGCCGGATGAGTCAGGGCGGCTTGGCAGATGTGGAGACCGACATGGCGATGCGCGACGCCAGCCGCGCGCCCGCCAGCTACGTCAACTATTTCGAGCTCGGCCAGAACCCCTTCGAATTCCTGATCGACCTCGGCCAATATTATCCCAGCGGCCATGAGGGCGTCGGCACGATCGGCATCCACACCCGCCTGGTGCTCACCCCCTCCTACGCCAAGATGCTCTCCGAGCTGCTCGCCCGCTCGGTGCACGAGCATGAGCGCGAGAACGGCCCGATCGCGCAGATCGGCCAGGACAGCTCCCCCTTCGACATCGTCCTCTCCTCGCTCGGCGATTTCGAGGAGCGCGCCCGCGCGCTGCGCGCCGCCCGCACCCGACCCGATTCCGCCCCCGGCAGCGACGATGCCGGCCGCAACTCCCCTTCCAGCAACGACAGGTGATCCATGACTGCTCAGATCCGTCCCAACCGCATGGAGGTCAGCGATCGGTTCCCGATGCTGGGGTTCGCCGTCCGCGTCGACCAGCCCAATGTCGAGGCACAGGTGGTGCTGGCGACCGACGTCACCCTGTTCGACGGGGCGAACAAGCCGCGTCGCACCGCCGCCAATTTCTACTGCAGTGACGAGCAGGGCCGCCTCAGCGTGCCGCGCGGCGACGGCGTGTTCGTCGTGCCGCCCGAAGTGCTCGCCCGCTTCATCGGCGCGCAGAAGCTCTATTTCGGGCTGGCGACCGGCGTGGGCGGGCTGAGCGTCGATGCCTTGCCGCGCGAGGGCAGCCCCTATGTCGCGCTCAACAGCTTCACCGGCCGCAGCCTGCGCCGCAGCTACACCGCGTCGCGCACCGCGCCGGTGCTCGAATGGGCCGGCGACGTGCCGACTCCCGGCAGCCGGCCGGCGACCCCCGCCGCCCCCGCCCCGGTCACCACGGCCCCCGCACCGGGCGGCGGCGGCGGCACCTATGACGACGGCTTCGGCCCGATGCCCGACATTCCTGCAAAGGCCGCCGGCCTCGCCCGCTCAGGCCCGATGTCGGCCGGATCGCGCGGCCAGGTCGCGCTCAACATGAGCTCGGGCCTGAGCGCGAACGACGCACTCGCCTGGCTGATGGAGAAGGTCCGCGGCGCGGCGGCGGCGGCGGGCAGCGACGTCAACCCGCCCAGCCTCTATCGCTTCGGCACGGCAAGCAGCACCTTCGTCGCCGCCTGGCAGGCCGGGTTCGGGATCACCGGGCTGATCAACCCGCTCAACGCCTTCCTCGCCGCCCTGCCCCAGCTCGCCGCGCGCAGCGGCGTGACCATCTCGGTCGGCCCGGCGCTCGATACGCCGGTATTCGGCGCCGGTGTCGGCGCGGTCTTCGCGCCCGACGGCCAGGCCGCCCTGTTCGGCACCGCCGATTCCAGCTTCGATGCCCAGGGCGTCAGCGATTTCATCGAGCATCTCAAGCTCGCGCTCCAGGCGAAGTTCAAGCTCGGCTACAATGCCCGCGGGATCGACGGCTTCGCCAGCCTGCGCAAGGTCGCCGCGATCAATGCCGGCGAGGAGCTGGTGGTCGGCGCCGAGCTGTGGCTCGACGGCGCCAATCAGGGCCTGGGCGGCGCCGTGTCGATCGGCGCGGGCTTCGCGCTGCAGTTCGGCCAGGAAGCGGCCGCCTATGTGCCGCCCAGCCTGCCCGGCAGCGGCGCGCGCGATCGCGCCACCCGCATCGGCGGGCAGTTCGCCACCCGTATCGGCGAAGCGCTCGACCTCGGTCTGGCCGAGACCGCGCTCAACCCGCTGTTCGAGAAGCTCGAGGGGAGCGCCCGGCCGGTGCCGCTCGCCTATGCCCGCGCCCAGGCGGCAAGCCGCAGCATCAACTGGGACGGCGTCGACTGGATCGCCCAGCCCACCGACGATAGCTGCTGGGCGACCACGCTGGCGATGCTGATCGGCTGGAAGGACCAGCAAAGCTATGAGCCGGCGACGATCGCCCAGCGCTGCGGCCGCGACATCAACCATGGCCTGCCCTGGGACCAGCGCGCCACCGTCGCCGCCGCGCTCGGCCTGGGGACGCTCCAGCCGCAATGCTACACGCCCGAGGGCTTCTTCAGCCTGATCGAGCGCCACGGCCCGCTCTATGTCGGCAAGATGGCGAGCGCGACCAACCTGTCGGGCCATGCCGTGCTCGTCGTCGGCATGTATGAGGATGGCGGCCAATATTATGTCCGCGTCGTCGATCCCTGGGATCGCTCGGTCGGCACGCCGGGCGCACCGGGCGCCTATGCCAGCACCCATGATCGCGGCAGCCGCTACATCCTGCGCTACGAGGATTTCGCCCAGGAATATGAAATGGCGGCGGACGGTACCCCCGCCTATGTCCAGATCATCTATGCCGGCATCCCCGCCGGCCGCCAGCCCAACACCGGCACCTCCGCGCCCGCCGGCTTTGCCATGGCCGCGCCGCGCACCAGCAGCGCGATGTCCGCGCCCGACTGGTCGATCAACTGGGACGGCGTCCAGCTGGTCGCCCAGCCCACCGACAATGGCTGCTGGGCGACGACCATCGCGATGATGCTCGGCTGGCGCGACGAGCGCAGCATCACCCCGCAATCGATCGCGCAGCGTGCCGGCAACGATATCGAGCAGGGCCTGCCCTGGGACGATCATGCCGCCGCCGCGGCCCGCCTGGGCCTCACCGCGCATGCCCCGCAATGCTATTCGACCGACGGCTTCGCTCAGCTGATCCAGAACAACGGCCCGCTCTATGTGAGCAAGATGGCGACCTCGAGCGGCCTGTCGGGCCATGCCGTGCTCGTCGTCGGCATGTATTCGAGCGGCGGCCAGTATTTCGTCCGCATCGCCGATCCCTGGGATCGTCCGGTCGGCACCCCCGGCAAGCCCGGCGCCTATCCGGACAGCCACGATCACGGCAGCCGCTACATCATGCGCTACGAAGCGTTCCAGGCCGAATATGAGATGGCCGCATCGGGCAGCAATCCGGTGAACGTCCAGATCCTGAGCGCCGGCGTGCCCGCGGGCCGCCAGATCAACAGCGGCACCACGCCGCCGGCCGGCTATGCGATGGCCGCGCCGCGTACCAGCAGCGCGATGTCGGCACCCGACTGGTCGATCAACTGGGACAATGTCCAGCTGGTCGCGCAGCCCACCGACAATGGCTGCTGGGCGACGACGATCGCGATGATGCTAGGCTGGCGCAACCAGCAGAGCATCACCCCGGAATCGATCGGCGCGCGCTGCGGCAGGAACATCGAGAATATCCTGCCCTGGGTCGATCACGCCGCCACCGCGGTCCAGCTCGGCCTCACCGCCCATGCCCCGCAATGCTATTCGACCGACGGCTTCGCCCAGCTGATCGAGAACCACGGCCCGCTCTATGTCGGCAAGATGGCCAGCTCGGCCGATCGCTCGGGCCATGCGGTGCTCGTCGTCGGCATGTATTCGAGCGGCGGCCAATATTATGTCCGCGTCGCCGATCCCTGGGACCGGCCGGTCGGCACGCCGGGCAATCCCGGCCGCCACACCGCGACGCACGATCATGGCAGCCGCTACATCCTGCGCTACGAGGATTTCCAGACCGAGTACGAGATGGCCGCGACGGGCAATCCGGCGAACGTCCAGATCTTCAGCGCCGGCGTGCCCGCCGGCCGCCAGATCAACCGGAGCACCACCGCGCCCGCCGGCTTTGCCATGGCCGCGCCGCGCACCCTGCCCGAGCCCCCGGTCGCCCGCAGCCGCGCGCTCGATCTCGGCGCCGCCGCCACGATCGCCGGCACCGCGGTGCAGATCATCGCCCAGAACAGCGGCGACATTCACACCAACCTGGCGAGCTGGGGCGGGATCAAGCACCCGAACGACCGCGCGCCCTCCCGCTCCTCCGCCTTCCTCGACGGCGCGATCGAGCTGCGCGACTGGCCGGTGGTCGGCGGCACCTTCGGGATGGACGACATCTATTGCTGGCTGCGGATCCGCTGGCAGTATAACGGCACCTCGCTCGGCCATATCTATATCGACGATATCGGCCATGACGATGCCGCGGGCTGGGGCCTCACCGTCAATGCGACGATCGAGGACGATGCCCGCCTCTATGCGCGCAGCTCGCATGCCAGCGCGCCCGGAGCGGCGCAGGTGCCCGCGCTCCACATCAACATCACCTACACGTTCGACGAGGTGATCGCCGACGATCAGGTCGCCAACTCCCGCATCACGCTCTACGCCGACGGCACTCACGATATCGAGAGCCGCTGGGTGCAGCATTCGCGGCCCGGGGGCGGCAACCCGACCAACGCACCCCGCCCGCTCGCTCTGGCGTGATCCATGTCGGGTGATCGCTACCTTCCGCCGCCCCCGGCGGCCACCTCGCGCCAGGCGAGCCATGCCGTGCCCTCGCACGCGATGGCGGGCTCGTTCTGGGGCAGTGAGGGCGCGCAGCAACAGCCTGCCCAGCAGGACGAGCTGACCGCGCCGGGTGCCGGCTCGGGTGCGTCGGGCGGCAAGGCGCCGCCCGCCACCGAGACGATCGGCCGGCGTGCCGGCGCACTTTCGGATGAACTGAACTTTCCCGATTTTGTGGCTTCGCTGATTCATGGAACCTGGGATGCGATGGTCGATTCATCGATCCGCCAGATGGACAGCTATGCCGATCTGGTCGCCGCGATCTCCAAGCCGCTCTCCCAGTTCCGCGACGAGAATGTCACCGCCAACCAGGCGCGCGACTGGCTGATGGCGCAATATCCCGGCGATATCGGGCTGGCGCGCGGCGAGAGCGAAGGCACGCTGGTGCCGCGCGGGGGCAGTGGCAGCGCTGGCGGCGATTCCGGGGAGAGCAACTCGCCGACCTGGCTCTCCGACTATGGCCTTGGCGGGCAGGAGCTGACCTCCGAGCTGATCGAGGAGCAGCTCGTCCCCGCCGCGCGCGACCGGCTCGCCGGAGACCGGATGCAGACACTGGCGACGCTGGTGATGATGGGCATGAACCGGATCGTCGTGAAGGACGGCTCGATCACCGCCCGGCTGCGCTTCCGCGCCGCGGCGTCCGACAAGACCGCGGTCGATTATGCGGTGAGCGACGATCCCGGCAACGCCACGCCGTCGGGCAGCTGGTCGACGCGAGGCAGCACCTCCTATCAGGCGCCGGTCACCAAGGTGTCGACCGTCGGGGTCAACGCCCAGACCGACAGCCAGCTCAATGCCGAGCTGTTCGGCGAAGTGAAGATCAACTTCGCCAGCGAGACGCTGCCGCTCGACCGGTTCGTCGACGATGCCCGGCGCACGTTGCTCGAACGCGCCGCGCGCCCGGCCCAGATGCCGGCACGGGCGCCGGCCCCCGCCGCCCTGCCCGCCCCGGTCCCCGCCGTCGCCGCGCCTGCATCGCCGGCGGCACCCGCCTCGCCCGCGCCGCTGCCGGTTCCGCCCGGAGGTGCTGCATGACCGACGCCGCCCGCCGCCCGCTCGAGGACCTGATCGGCGAATTGCTCGACGGCGTCACCGCGCTGCCGGCGGCGGGGCTGCGCGCGACCAGCGTCGCGTTCGACCTGCCGATCGAGGCGACGGTCGAGGCCGGTCCCACCGGGCCGATGGTCCGCGCCGATGTCCCGCGCACGCGCACCCGCACCTGGTTCGACCGGCCGGTCGGCCGCCTCTCGCTCAACATCGGCACGCTGCCGGTGGAGGAGGTGCAATGAACGGCGATACCGGCGAAGCGGTGGCGCTCGAGGACTTCATCCAGGCGGTGCAGTCGCAGCTCGATACGGCCCAGGCGCGCATGACGCTTAAGGCGCAGAACGACCGGCTGCCGCTCACCTTCGCGATCCGCGACATCTCGATGGATTTGAAGGCGCATCTCGAGCTCAACCAGGGCGAGCTGCGCATCCGTCCGGCCGGACCGAGCGACAAGGACCCGACCGTCCTCCATCTCGTCTTCACCGCGATCACCAAGCCGATGATCGAGGAGAATGCGGTCCCCATGTCGATCGACGACAAGAACGAAGTGCCGCTTTCGGCGCTGGGCGACGAGTTCGATCCCGCCGAGCGCCGCCGGCTCGAGGGGATTGGTGTGCGCACCGTCGAGAAGCTCAACGAGATGGAGCGGCGCGGCATCTCGGGCTCGGTCGGCCGGATCACCCGCCTCGCGCCCGACAAGCTCGAGCAGGTCCTTGCCCGCGCCTCGCGCCCGATGGTCGACGATGTCAGCCGCGACGGCACCGATGCGGGCGACCAGACCGACGAGCTGCGCCAGCGGTTGCGGGTCAAGGGCCGCAACCTGCTGCGCGGCGGGATGCCGCCCCAGGTGATGATCGCCGGCCGGCCGGTCAATGTCGTCCAGGCGCATGACAATGAGCTCGTCCTGGCGCCCGATCACGACCAGCTCGCCGGGCAGATGAGCCTGACGCACGATCCTCGCGCGCCGACCGAATTGTGGTTCGACCAGCAGCCGCGCCGGCCCTTGCCCGCGACGCCGGTCAACGGCTTCGACGGAGCCCAGCCATGACCGCCCGGCTCGGCCGCCTCGTCCAGCCCTGGGCGCACCGCGCCGGCGCCTATGCCGCGCCGGGCAGCCTGCTCGTCCGGCTGAAGCTCGGCGAAGTGCCCGCCGGCATCCCCGCCGCGCTCGACATCCGCCGCAAGGCCGCGACGCCCGCCGAGACGACGCAGCACCAGATCCTCGACCGGGTGGTGAAGTCCTTCGGCGGCACGGTCCGTGTCTCGCGCCTCCACGCCGCCGCCCAGGCGCTCCACACGATCGGCGCGCGCAACCGGGGGTATAGCGAGGCCGAGGAGATCAGCGGCATCGCCCGGGTGCTCCGCTTCGACGTCGAGCCCGACACCCATATCGGCTCGCTCGCGGTGTCGCTGATGCAGCTCGACATCGTCGAGTCCGCCATGCCCAATTACCTCTGCACGATCGGCCTCGACGGTCCCGACCGGCACCCCCGCCGCGACGAGGACGACGACAATGCCGGCTGGGACCCACGCGACATGGTCAATGCCCGCCGCGCTTTGTCCTATTGCGCCGGCGATGGCGGGGTGATCGTCGCGGTGGTCGACAGCGGCATCAACCTGCGCCACCCCGAATTCTCCAGCCAGGCGCTCGATACCGGCGACCGGCTGCGCCGCGGCTATGACACCGTCCAGCTCAGCGAGGGCCAGCTCGCCACCGGCATCAAGCTGCTCGGCGACAATCGCGGCGCCGATACCGACCCGACCGACCGCTATGTCGGCCACGGCACCGCCTGCGCCGCGATCATCGGCGGCAGTGGCGCCGGCATCCCCCCCGGCCTCGCCGGCGCCTGCCGCCTGCTGCCGATCCGCTCGCTCGGCGCCGCCCAGCCGCCCGACCACAAGCCCGTCGGCATCGGCGCGATCAGCGACCTCGACATGGGGCTGGTCATGGCCGCCCAGCTCGGCGCGCACGTCATCAACTGCAGCTTCGGCACCGATGACGAGGCGATCGAGCCCGGCATGCCCAAGCCGCACAGCGAAGCCGTCGCCTATGCCACCGAGCGCGGCTGCACCCTGGTCGCCGCCTCGGGCAACAGCGGCGACAAGCGCGTATACTGGCCCGCCGCCTTCCCCCAGGTCGTCGCGGTCGGCGCCGTCGATGCCGATCGCCGCATGGCCGGCTTCTCGACCAGCGGCGACCATGTCGCGCTCTGCGCCCCCGGTGTGAACATCCGCACCGCCGACCTCGACGGCTATCAGCGCGCCACCGGCACCAGCTTCGCCGCGCCCTTCGTCGCCGGCGCCGCCGCCTTGCTCGTCGCCCGCGCCCAGGAGCGCGCCGCCGCGATCGACCCCGAGACGATCAAGAAGCTCCTGGTCGCCAGCGCCCAGCCGCACCGCCCCGATCTCGCCGCCGGCAATGGCGCCGGCATCCTGGACGCCGCCCGCGCGCTCGAACTGCTCGATCGCGCGATCGACGCCGACGACACCACCGAATTGGGAGGCGCCGATGACGGCTAGAGCCCGCCCCGCTCCCTAGGCGCCCCGCGCCCTCCCCGAGATGGACCAAGATTTTCGAAAGGAACCCTGCAAATGGCCGACATCCTGATCCCGACCATCCGCTTCGTCGATATCGCCGCCCGTGAAAAGGCCGCCCGCGAAGCGATCACCAGCAGCTTTGACAACCTCACCGCGCGCCTCGCCAAGCTGGGCCAGCTCAGCCAGACCGACGCCGCCGAGCTCGCCCGCGTCCGCGAGCTCAAGGCGCTGATCGACAGCGACAAGGGCAAATTCTACTTCGACCCGCTCTTCGCCACCGCCCGCGCCGCGCTCAAGTCCGCCGAGAGCGGCCTGCGCCCGCGCGCCGTCGAGCATGAGCAGGGCGTGCTGCAATTCCCCGAGATGGCGGGCGACAAGGCCACCGAGGCCGAGCGCGACGCCGAAGTCGCCCGGGTCGGGCTGATCCTCGGCCTGCTCCAGTATAACGGCACCGCGCTGCCCCGGCTGGTCGTCTCGGGCAAGACCCCGCAGCCCGATCCCGAGGATCCCAACACCGCCGAGTTCGGCGAGGGCCTGTTCCGCGCCGTCGGCCGCATCGCCGGCCGCATCGAGCTGGCCGAGCGGACCCTCAAGCAGGTCGGCGCCGCGGTGAACATCCAGGGCGACCGCAAGGAGCCCGGCGTCTCCAGCGCCGAATATGCCAAGGTGTTCGAGGGGCTGGTCGGCCGCGGCGTCACTGCCCATGACGTCAACCTCAAGCGGCTGGTCGAGGACCAGTTCGACAAGGTCCAGGCGCTCGGCGACGACCAGGCGATGCACGACGTGCTGATCGACCTGCCCGATCTCGAGGCGACCACCGCCTTCGAAGTCGTCGCCAGCCATTGCAAGCTGATGGGCTCGTTCATCTTCGCCTCGGCCTTCGAGGAGCTGAAGGCCTTCCAGGTGGTCGACAAGCTGGTCGAGATGTCGCAGCGCGGCGACCTCGCGCTGATCAAGGGACCGGCCGGCACCCAGCTCTACAACTATTGGCGCGAGGCGCCGAACCGGATGAGCGAGAGCGAGCGCCAGGGCTTCTACGCGATGATGCTCGGCCTGCCGACCGGCCAGCCCGGCGTGAAGGTCAATGTCGAGTTCCAGGACCTGTGGCTGCGCTTCGTCTCCTCGGTCTCCACCCTGGTGCGCGAGGCCCGGGTCGATGCGCTGATCCGCGCCGCGACGCCGATGGCGGTCAACCAGCAGCAGGTGAAGAAGGCCGCGCGCGACCTCGCCACCAACATGTCGCTGCACGGCTATGGCATGGCCTTCTATGCCGCCGCCGACCTGCAGAAGCAGATCAACGACATGATCAGCCTGCTCCAGGACAAGGAACTGCTCCTCGCCATCGGGCAGAAGGACATGTGGGGCGTGATCGACCAGGTCGCCCAGACCGAGCTCGGCGGCGCGCGCAACAGCTCCAAATACCGGATGCTGGCCACCAGCGGCGCGATCATCAGCAGCTGGATCGCCAACAACAACGACCGGCTGCGCGATCCCACTTCGCCGATGATCGATCTCGGCGTGGTCAGCAATCCGCCCACCCGGCCGCGCGGCCAGTCGGCGGTGTCGCACCCGAACGACTATGACCTGGTCAATGCCTGCGAGATGTGGCTCGCCGATTCGGCGATGGACGAAGGCCGCATCGAGCAGATGTCGCAGCCGCGCGAAGCCCCGAACATGACGAGCCGGCCGATCCAGATCCCGTCGATCGCGCGCGACCTGCTCGACAGCGCTGGGCTCGGCATGGGCATGGGCTATGCCCAGGCACCGCAATCCAACGGCCATGCCCGCAACGGCTATGGCTATTGACCCCCGGGCGGAAGGAGCATCGCCATGGGCTATGAGCCACTGAGCACGCAGGTGAAGGGGCGGCTGTTCAGCGCCTCGCGCACCTTGCGCACCGCCAACCCCCTGAGCTTCGTCGGGCGCATGCTCGAGGACAGCTTCGATCTGCCGATGGGCGATCCGCGCTATGCCGCCAATGCGCTGGTCCCGGGCTCCGCGCCGATCGAGCCGGTGTTCGGATCGAACCAGAGCCGCGCGCTCGCCTTCCACATGGAGCCGCTCGGTCCCGAGGCGTCGGGCTGCGAGCGGCGCGACATGGCCAGCCGCGAGATGCGGCGGCTGGTCGGCGACAATTTCGGCCGCGAGGCGCTGCACTGGTTCGACGGCGCGAGCGAGAGCCAGCGCGGCCTCACGCGCGCCGGCGGCCTGCGCTACGGCGCCTTTTTCGGATCGAGCTTCGATCAGGGCGGGCTGGAAAGCGCCACCGTCACCTATGAGGGCGGCAACGGCAATCCGATGAACGAGGTCAATCCTGCGCTCGCCCGGCTGATCGGCCAGGCGATGGCGGCGATGCCCGGCCTGCGCCCGGTGTTCACCACGCTGGTGGCGGGGCGCGACTATGGCAGCCAATGGGTGACCTTCCTGCTCACCAACCGCTTCCGCATCACCGACATGCGGCCGATGCTCGACGAGCTTGGCCTGGGCGAGCGGCTGGGCAGCATCCTGCAGATCGTCGGCGTCGCGCTCGGCGGCCGCTTCGACGTGCCCGACGGCGCGGCGCTGGTGGCGTTCGGGCGCAACCCGCAGGGCGTCGAGCTCGATCTCCAGATCATGCTCGATGCGATCCCGGACGTGCCGCCCAACTTCCTCCAGCTGCTGACGATGAACCTGCGCGAGCGGCCGCGCGAGCTGGCGGCGCTCGAGCGCTTCCTCGAAGCCTTCACCCCGGCCGACGATGTCTGGCCCGGGCGCTTCACCATCCTGGGCATCCGCATCGGCCCCAGCGGCCCGCCCAAGGTGAAGCTCTATCTCCGCCCGGTGGAGTTCGAGATCAGCCCGGCGGCGTCGCTGGTCGGCGCGCCGATGCCCGCCGCTGCCTGAGACAGGATGTGCCGGCTCCGGCCGGCCAGTCGAGGATCGAAGAGATGAACGCTCCCGCTATTGTCGCCCCGGAGGCGACGCCCCGGCCCGAGGTGCGCGCCAAGGTGCGCGAGATGCTCGCCGCCACCCCGTCCTTCCACCAGCTGCCACCGGACACGCAGATGCAGGTGGCGCGCGACACCGCGATGATCGCCGATGCGCTGGTCGGCCAGGCCGAGGCCGGCACCCAGTCGGTCACCGCGCAGCCGATGGCGGAAAAGAGCCAGTGGGAATCGAACAAGCAGGCGGTCGACGATATCGGCAAGGAGGAATTCTCCGCCGGATCGCTGATGGCGGGCGCCCAGGCCGCCGGCGAATTCATGCGGCAAGTGAATTTTGTCGAGTTTGTTTCAGGGCTTATCGACGGAGTCTTCAACTCCATCATCACCTCGAATATCCAGCAGATGGAGGCCTATTCGAAGATGGTCTCCGACGTGTCCAAGTCGCTCAACCAGTTCCGCGACGACAACACCACCTCGGATGACGGCAAGGACCAGCTCTGCGAGCAGTTCCCCGATCTGTTCGATATCGGCGCCGATGCTTTCTCCGGCGGCGGCGCCGCGCAGCTGCGGGTCAAGGACGGCGCCGATCTCGATGCCGGGCTCCAGCGCGTCCGCGACACGCTGGGCAGCCATGCCGACAAGGAAATCGATTCGATCGACGTCACCGATCCCGAGGTGCAGGAAACGCTGATCAAGGCGGCGCGCGGCCAGATCGCCACGTCGCGCCAGCAGCTGCTCGCCACCATGGTGATGATGGGGCTGTCGCGCATCGTCGTCACCAACGGCAAGATCCAGGCGAAGATCCTCTACGACTTCAACGCGTCGAGCCAGCGCACCCTGTCGCGCACCGCCATGGCCCGTGACTATGCCCGCGACGCCTCGGGCAACCTCGCCGTCACCACCGACGGCGAAGGCGAGAGCGAGCGCGGCGGCACCAGCAAGGGCGATTACAGCGGCAGCTATCAGAGCGGGAAGTCGAGCTACAGCGGCAACTACGATTCCGATTACTACACCAAGGGCAAATACAAATATTCGCAGAAGCCGGTGATGACCGCCCAGGCGGTGGCAAGCGACCAGAGCACCGATCAGATCAGCGCCAAGGCCAGCCTGGCCGGCCTGGTCGATGTCAACTTCAAGTCGGACTATCTCCCGCTCGAGAAGATGGCGACGCCGGAGATGATCGCGGCGATCCAGATGCGCTCCAAGCCGGTCGATCACAACAAGCCGCAATATACGCCGGGACCGGCCCCGGCCCCGGCGGCGCCCGCGCCTGCCGCCACGCCGGCGCCCGCACCGGCGCACGCCTGAGCCATGGCACAGGCCCTCGCCTCCGAGCCCGATCCGCAGGCACCGGCGCTGTACGGCGGCCCTGGCGGCATGACGCCCGCCGCGATCGCCCGGGTCCGCCCCAAGGTGCAGGCGATGCTCACCGGCATCCCGGCCTTCGCGATGCTGAGCAGCCTCGAACAGGCCAAGCTCGCCAACGACATGGTCAAGGTGCTTGCCTATATCGATGATCCCGCCGGAGTGGTCGAGGACACGGCGCTGGGGGGCCCGCCACCCGCCGCAGGTGCGATGGCCGCGCCGGCGCGCGGGCTGGCCGATGCCAATGAGCAGACCCGCCAGAACCTCTCCAAGTCTCCCGGCTTCGCGGGCAAGGACTTCGTCGCCGGTGCCGCCGCGCAGGGGACGGAACAGTTCACGAATCTCGTCCATAATGTTGATTTTCCTGCATTTGTTGGCGGGCTCATCAACAATGTCTTCAAGTCGATCGTCGAGACCACGATCGAGCAGATGCGCGCCTATGCCGAGCTGATCTCCGCCGTCGCCAAGACCGCGGAGGAGTATATGGCCGAGAATATCGGCATGGGTCAGGGCCGCGATTACATGGTCGATCGCTTCCCCGACCTGCTCGCGCTCGATGTCGACGAGGACAGCGGCAAGTCGAAGCTGCGCGTCACCGGGGAGGACGAGGAAGCCGCGCTGAGCGAAATCCACGCGACGCTCGGCATGAGCGGCCCGGCTCCGTCGGACCTGAGCGAGGAGGAGGCCGAGATCGGCTTCGTCAACGCCGCGCGCATCGTCATGGCCAAGTCGCGCCAGCAGCTGCTTGCCTCGATGGTGATGCTGGGGATCAACCGGATCGTGGTGACCGACGGCTCGATCACCGCCAAGGTGAAGTTCGACATGCGGGCGACCGACCAGGCCAAGCGCGACTATCGCGCCTCGGCCTATGACCGCCAGTCGAGCCGCAACCGCAATGTCAGCGCGTTCGGCGGCAGCTTCCTCGGCTTTGGCGGCGGCTCGGTGAACGTCAACGAGCAGTCGCATGTCGCCACCGTCAGCACCGCCGTCAACGAGACGAGCGAGTCGCAGCTCGAGCTTGCCGCCAAGATGCAGGGCGAGGTGCGGGTCAACTTCAAGTCGGACTATCTGCCGCTCGAGAAGATGGCGACGCCCGAGATGATCGGCGCGATCCAGGGCAATTCGATCCCGCCGCCGCCGCGCGGCGGTGCCGCACGCCCGCCCGCGCCCGGCGCCGCGGCGCCCACGCCCACCCCCGCCCCGGCAGGACCCTGAGCGATGCTGCACACCAATGCCCTTGCCCTGGCGCTCGAAGCCGAGACTTCGGTGCCGCTCGGCCTGGTCCGCGCGGTGGACGATGCCGAGCGGCTGCTGCTCGCGGCCCATGCCCATGCGACGATGCTCGCCGAGCTCGGCGATATCGAGCTGCCGCCGGCCGCCCGCGCCGACGCGACGCAGATCCGCGCGATCGCCAGCCTCTATCTCGCCTCGACATTGGAGATGGCGGGGCTGATCCAGGCGGCGGACGACTTCACCCGGCTGATGCGCACCGGCGCGCTCGACGGCGAGATCGGCGATGCCGCGCCGGCGGTCGAGCGCTTCTGGCAGAGCCGCGACGAGCGGCCGAACGAGGCCGAGCGGCTGTCGCTGTTCGGCCGGCTGTTCGGGGCGCCGACGGGTCCGGAGGATGCCAGTGCGCGGGCCAATGGCGAGTTCGAGGAGCTGCTGCTCAACCTGTGCGATTCGATCATGAAGGCGGCGGACGGCGGCAGCCAGGGGCGCGCGCGCCAGGCGGTGATCCAGGTCGCCGAGAATGTCTCGGGCGCGGCTAGCGGCATGGTGCTGATGCTCGCCCGCCAGATCCTCGACACATTGTCTCAGGCGATCGCGATCCTAAATAACGGGCAGGTGCGCACGCTGCTGCATGCGCGGACGCTCTGGGATGCGGTGGGGGCGATCGATCGCAAGTTCCGCCGCACGCCGCGGCCGACGCTTACCCTGCTCCGGCGGGGCCGTGCCGGGATGGCGGTGCTCGCCTGGCTGGCCGAGCATGTCGATACGATCGAGACGGCGGGCGGGGCCCTGGTCCAGCCCAATGATCCGGTGGTCGATTCGGCGGTCGACTGGGTCGATGAGACGCTGTCGATCGTCCGCGGTCAGAATGGCGGTCCTCCCGCTGCTGGTGCGAGCCCCAGCTGGCGCGACCTGGGGAGCTGAACGATGGCGGTGGCGCTGGCCGATCCACCGCCGGAAGTCCGCGGCGCGGTCCGCGATTCGCTGGTCGGCGCCGAGGGTTTCGAATCCCTCCCCACCGCCGACCAGCGCGAAATCGCGAACGCGCTGGTGCGGATAGCCCATGCCGCCCAGCTCTTCGAAGCCGAGGCGGCGCCGAGAAAAGGGGGGGCGGCAGTCGCCGCCGGAATGAGCGCCGGCGAACATTATTCCGGCACCGCGGTAGCCGGCGTGGCGGGTACCACCCACGCCGTTTTGCGGGCCATCAGCTTCCCGCGATTCGTCGCGGAACTGGTGAACGGAATCTTCCGCGCGATGGTCGACACCAACCAGCAGCAGCTCCAGCAATATATCGAGCTGGTCCGCGGCGTCTCCCAGTCCCTGGACGGCTTCGCCTCCACCGGCGGCTCAAGCGACGATCCCGCCAAGCGCTGGCTCGCCGACCAGTTCCCCCAGAGTTTTCGCATCGAGGAACCCGAAGCCCCCGACCCCCGCGACATCCCCGATCCCGAGGACACCCCCGATCCGGTCCGCCTGATCCCGGTCGGCGCCCCGCCCACAGTCGATGCGGTGCGCGCAGCCCTCAACCTCGAGCCCGATACCGCGATCCCCGGCACCGATGCCCAACAGCTGATCCCGTTCGTGCGCAGCAGCCTGGCGCGCAACCGCCAGCAGATGCTGGCGACGATGGTGCAGATGGGCATGCAGCGGATCGTGATCGATTCGGGCCGCATCGCCGCCTCGATGCGCTTCCACATCGATGCGCAATCCGCCGCGCGCGAGCAGGAGCACAGCGGCTTCGACACGCGCACCACGGTGGGCGCGAGCGCTTCGGGCGGGTTCGGCTTCTGGAGCGCATCGGCATCGGTCAATTCGACGATCGGCTATGTCCGCACCGACGATGTCACCACCAACGAGAGCACCAATGTCTCGGCCGATCTCGACAGTTCGGTGGAACTGCATTTCCGCACCGATCAGGTGCCGCTCGACCGGATCGCCTCGCAGAACACCGTGGAGCGGCTGCGGCTCAACACGCTCAATCCGGAACGCGAGGCGGCCATCGCGGCGGAGACCGATCGCGCCCGCATCACCGCCAATGGCGCCGCCAACCCGCCGACACCGGCGCCCACGGGCGGGGCATCGAGCCTCGCCCCCTCCCAGACAGTGACGCCGCCCGCGCTCGCGCCGATTACGCCACGCGGAACCGGAACCACAGGCGGCGGCACCTCGACGCCACCCCCGCCGGCGTCCGGCACCGCACCGCCGCCGACGAGCGGATCGGGAACCGGCAGCGGCTCAGGAACTGCAACAGGCACCGCCACGCCCCCGGTCACCACAGGCTCGGGCACTGCTCCCGCGCCGGTACATTGAACCGCGCATCGGCTGCGATATCGGGGGATGGTGGGCGCTGACGGGCTCGAACCGCCGACCCTCTCGGTGTAAACGAGATGCTCTACCAACTGAGCTAAGCGCCCCCGCGAAGGAGAACGGCGGATTTAAGCCATTTTCGGCCCACGTCAATTGACAGCTTCGCGGAACGGAGCGGATACAAAAGGAATGGATCGGCATAAAAGCTCCCGAACTATTCCCGAAGGCGCCAGCGACCAAGCGATCGAATTGCTGATCGGCAATTTGGAGCGGAAATGGGAAGCCGCGCGACGGCCTGACAGCAGCTACGATGATCGATCCGAATACACGGCCGCTGCGCATTGGGGAGTGCCAAGGCTGATCGCGGAAATTCGCCGCCTGCAGCATGAGCTACAGTTAGGGAACCCGACTCGCGGTCAATGAGTCAGGGGAAGCATGGCGATCATCATGACCCCTGAGCAGCTGCGGGACCTGCTCGCGACCCTCCTGGAAGGCGCCGCCGGCGGGACGCACGACGCCTGGCTCCGCGCGATAGGTCCGGTCGAGAAGCTCCCGACCCACCTCAACATCACCTGCAACTGGGCCGTTCACCCGAAGGGCACCGCGGCGCAGAAGAACGCGATCGCGCGCGCCGTCGAGCTGGTACGCGAGGAACATCCCTATGTCGCCCCGTGACTCGACTTCCGGCCGTGCTCGGTCCGATAGATGCTCAGTATCGAATCGAGGAGGCCAGGGTGGCTAAGTTCGGGAAGACGCCGGAACCGCAGTTCTTCGTCAACGACGAGGACAAGGAGGCGATGGTCGAGCAGCTGGTGCCGCAAACGATCTATTCGCTCGAACGGCTCGGCTCGATCGAGAAGGCGCCTCTCGCCGACGACTATTTCGACACCTTCGCCCGCGCCTGCGCGGTGATGATTGCCGCCGACACCAACCTCGATACCCCGGCGAAATCTCGGATGGCCGCCGAGGCGATGGCCGTCCATGTCCTGCGCCACGTAAAGCGGTATCTCGAAGAGGAGATTGAAACCGGCACGAGCGCCTTCCAGCGCATGCTCAACGACTTCGAGATCCCGGAGGAAATGAAGCGCGCCTGGGAGGATAGCTGACTTGTGCAACCGCGCCCGCAACAAGAATGCCCCCGAGCCTGAGACGCTGTTCGAGCGCTTCGGCTCGAAGTGGCTGGTCGACAAGCCGATGGACAACCGGTTCAACCCGGCCGAGCTGAGGCCAGCCGGCAGGGCCTATGTCGTCCGCGAGAACGACCGAGGTCGCGGCATCGACGTGATGAGCTGGGACGTGCTGGGCGGCCAGGCGAAATGGCCGATGACGAATGTCCGGCAGCTCGGCCTTCCGCAGTGGAAGCGGCTCGCGGCAGAACCCGAGAACCGCTGCCTCGTGCCGCTCACCGAGTTCTGCGAGTGGACGCCTGAGCCGGTCGACCTGGGCGATGGCAAGAAGCCGCTCAAGGGTGAGATGTGGTTCGACGTCACAGACCAGCCGATGTTCGCGGTCGCGGGCTTCTGGCAGCCCACGGCGTTGGGCAATGGCTTCACCATGGTGACCTGCGACGCCAACGAGCTGGTGGCGCCGATCCACCCCAATGCGATGGTGACCGTGCTTGAGGAAGCGAATTGGGACCTCTGGCTGCGCGGCAGCTATGAGGAGATCGTCAAGCTGCAACGGCCTTATCCGGCGGAGCGGATGACGGTACGAGGCCCGGTGTTTCCTACCCGCCGCGTCTCCGTAGATCCTCAAGCGTCCACTGCTTAGACCGTTCGTCGGTCCACAGTGGCCGGTAGACCGCAAGCAGGATGTAGAAGCGGTTCCAGCCCGCGCAGCCCTGGCGCAGCCGGCAGGGGCAACGGCGGTTGATTAGCGAGTATTCCGGGCCGACGCGCGCCGCCAGGGCGGTGATATCCACGTCCTTCCACTCATGGCACCGATCGCAGATCGCCCGAACTTTGCAGCCCTCGTCGATCATCGCTCCGAGGGTTCGGGCCCATAGGGGGAATACGCGCATTCACGAGAACATCGCAGGAACATTCGAGTCGGGGCAATGCCCAAAAGCGACGCGCAATTCAGTAGGTGCGAACGATTGCAGCTGTTACGCTGTTGGTGTGAGCATCATCGGTCTCATCAAATGCCTTCTCGGCAAGCATGAACGCTCCCGTGGAGCGGCACATGACGCTGGAGATCATATTGAGAGCGTGTGCCGCCATTGCGGCGTACCGATGGAAAAGGTCAACCTGACCTGGCGTGTGAAGCGCTAGGTCGCGCCGCCGGACCGCAACTACCCCAGCAGCTTCCGGCAGGCATCCGCCGCACGATCGTTCGAATTCGGATGTGTTTCCAGATAGGTCCTGCACTTCGCCTCCATCGCGTCGAGCGACGAGCGCATCTGGGTGATGGTGCAGCCCGGGAGGGTGAGGATCAGGCAGGCGAGGGCAATGCGCTTCATTGCGGTGCTCCATCCTTCGGAATCGGCGATGAGGAGAAGATGCGCGCCAAGTCGTCGCGGAAGCCCGCGACGGCGCGGTCGACGATGTGCCCATATTCGCACCGCACCGCGTCGTCTTCTGAGCGATGGGGCGCGTGGCAGGTTGAGCAATGCCACGTGGTGCTTGGGTAGGGCATCTAAGCCGCCTCCTGCTCGTCGGCGCTGAGCGGATTCAGCGTCCAGTACCAGCGGATGCCCCCGAATTCTTTGGCGCCGGGGAACGGGTCGTGGATCAGCTCGCCGTTGAAGACGACGGCGGCGTGCATGATCGGCTTACCCGCGCGCGAATGACCATCTGGGTAGAAGCGGCCGCCGGTTCCGGTCGCGATGGCGAACCCTTTCGGCGCACCTTCGGTGGCCATTACGCAGTCGATCTCGAGGCCGCGCTCGGCGAGCCACTTGTTCCATTCAGCCCAATAGTCCCCGGCGAAATCAGGCAGAACCTGGCACACGTCGCGGAGCGGCAGTTCGAGGATCGACGCCACGCAGGCGTTGAAGCAGTTGCCAGCGCCATCGTTGGCGACGGTGCGGGTTTGGTAGACCGGGATCACTTCTGGTCTCCTTGGGCTTTCTGGGCGACAATCTCGGCGTTGCGGTCAGCGAGTTCTCCACCGCCCTTGGTCGCTGCGTAGGCCCAGGACACGACGTCCTTGATGAAGGCTCCAACGACGAGGGTGCCCAGCGTCTTGAAGTACTCGTTGTTGCGAAGTTCCGGGATCGCCGCGGTCATGACGAACACCATCACGGTCAGGCAGAACACGCCGATTCCGATCCAGCCTCGTGCGTCGGGTGGGCGGATGCTCATGCGACGATCCTCGCCAGCCAGCCGTACATGAAGGCTTCGTTGGCGCTGCGCCCTTCGACCAGCGAGACGTAGCGCTCCCTCACAGCAGCACCTGCTTTGCCCGAGCGAGGAACGCCTTGGCTTCCTCGAGCCCGATCTTCCCGCCGTTCACCTTCACGCGAACAGCGGTCAGGTCATCGTGGTCGGCGACGGCATTGATGTTCCGCTGCCGCCAATAGGCGCAGGCGACCAGCATGCCGACGTCGGGCGTTGCGACCAGGTCGGGGTTGCCCAGCACATCGACGCCGGTCAGCTCGGCCGCCCCGGCGTAATTGTCGTGGCCGGTCAGCTGCGTCGGGCCGCGCCCTCGATAGAGCCATCCGTCGCCGGGCTTGGTATTGCCCAGCCGCCCGCCGTAGACCTTCTCCGCCAGCGCCTGCGGGTTGTTCGCGAAAGGCTTGGCGGCCGCGTCGGTCGGGAAGCGGCTCGGCCACACCGCACGAAGGCGAGGGACCGAGTAACTCAGGCTTTCCTCGAGCTTGGCGAACCCGCCCGTCTCGACCGCCCATTGCGCCAGGGCGTGCGCCACGCGCAGCGGCGTGACGATCTCGGCCGAGGGCAGGTGCTTCGCGGTCGCCGCGCCGAGCTGCGCGACCAGCGGCGTCAGCTGCTGCCGGCCGATGAACGCCAGCACGGCGGCAAAGGTCTTGGGCCCGGCTTCGCCGTCGACCGCGAGCGAATAGCCGCGCGCGATCAGCCGCCCCTGAAGGGGACGTGCATCGAACATCGTCTTTCTCCTGATTATTCCGCCGCGCCGTCCGCAGCGTCGATTTCACTCAGTAATTCCGGCACGCCGGGCATCGACGGCACGGGCAACGGCTCCTCCAGGATCATGGATGCCTGAATCAGTGCCGCAGAATGCGGGGCCACCTGGATCAGCTCGGCGGCGAGCACGCGATAGGCGTTCCGCTGCCGCTCGAACCGGATCAGCACGTCGAGGTGGTTCTTAACAAGGCTGGCGTGCGCTTCCTCGATCCTGCTGAGGCGCGAGGCGATTTCGGCGTCCAGCTTTGCTTCCCGCGCTGTCAGCTCGTCATGCCACGCCTGCAGCTTGGCAGAGCGGCTGTTGGCGCGGGCGTCCTTCCAGTTGAGCGCCCATGCCACCCCCTTCCCGAGAGCAGCTAGAAGAGCGATGGCGCCGGCGATGATCCCGCCGACTTCGCCAGCGCTGACGCCGCCGGTGTCACTCATGCACATCCCCTTTTGGTAGATCCAGCGCCGAAACGAGAAGGCCTCGCGCGAAAAATCGTTTGTATTGAAGGGCCCGGTGTAGGATTTTCCGGGCATGGGACTGCTGCGCCTTTTACTATCGCTCGAGGTCGTGCTCATCCACTCCGGGGCAGGCTCGATCTTTGGCGGCAGGGTTGTTGTGCAACTGTTCTATCTTTTTTCAGGGTATGTAATCGCCCTGGTTCTATCCGACCGCGATAGGTACGACGGGGCAATTAGCTTCTACTTCGCGAGAGCTATCCGTCTTTACCCCGAGTATCTTTTGGTGGCGGCAATCACATTGCCGATTGTGGCGTTCCTTCCGGTACCAGAGCACCGACCACTCCTTGAGGTGATCACTGGCCCGCTCGGTCCCGCCGTCGCGATCTCGAACATCACCGTGATCGGCCAGGACTGGTTGATGTTCATCCCGGGCGCGCACCATGGCCTTCTAATGCCACAGACATGGGCCCTCGGGATCGAGGCATCATTTTACGTTCTCGCCCCGTTCGCGCTCAGGTCTAAGCGAAGGATCGCAATACTACTCCTCATGTCGATCTGCATTCGAGTTGCGCTGTTTGTCGCCGGCATTGGATTTCAAGATCCGTGGACACACAGGTTCTTCCCTGCTGAGCTTGCCATCTTTCTACTGGGTGCAATCGTTCAACGTTCGATTCCCGCTCCCCTGCTCCCGGGAACCATGTTGGCGATAACTCTCGGATGCTGCGCGTTGCTCGTGGGAGCCAGCCTGTTCCGACTGCCCGAGCCGGTGAGGTCGATCCTCATTATTGGGTCATTCGCGCTCGCGATGCCCGCGATAGCGAAATTTGACACCGTCTCGGCATGGTCGCGAACACTCGGAAATCTTAGCTATCCGCTCTACCTGACCCACATTGCTGCTTTGGCGGTGGTCGAGATGCTGGCTTCCAAGGCTCACGCTCCCGCAATCGGCGTGGTCGCTTCCGTTGCTGTAGCAATCGTGTTTTTCTGGTTCGCCACCCCTCGCCTCGACGCCTTTCGCCTACGGGCCCGCCAGTGGGAACGAGCCAGACGCCTACACTCGGTAGGTCGCCACCAACTGGCAGAAGACACCCGACAGGCTCTGAGCCGGAATGTTGTTGATTTTGGTGACCCCGGTCGGGATCGAAGCGATGAACCGCTTCGCGACGTTGCCTGAGCTCATTGTCGCGGTGCCAACCTGACCGGAGGTGTAAGGCAATCCCCCGATTGAAGCATAGTCAGGGCATGCGCCGCCGTTGAAGTTCAGAAACACGGTGACTACACGGCCATCCTTCACATATGTCGCGCTACTCACGCTCGGCGCGGTGCTCCATTCCTCACCCGAAACCGAGAAGTTGGGCGTCCAGGTGCCCTCCTCGTACCCACCGCGAATGGTGATGTCGCTGCAGGCATTGAATATCCAGCGATTGAGCACGGTAGGACTGTTGCTGTCCTCCAGCTTCGAAACCGCGCCGGTCATGAAGGTGCCGTTGACGACGCCGGAGGAACCCGCGTCGAACAGATAGGAATTGTTCGGCTGCGGAGCGGTGAAGCGCGTGGAGTTGATCGTCGTATTGGTGCCAATCACCTTCACGCCGGTCGTGGCGCGCGAGTTCACGCAACCGATGATATTGATGTTCGAAGCGACCTGCACCTGATCGAGCACGACGACGCATGCGCCATAGGGCGTGACGGGTGGGAACTCGGCATAGATTGTTTCGACCGAGAGCGTGTTGATCGCGCCGCCCGGCGACGAGAAATAGCAATATCCATCGGCGGTATTGTTGATGAACTGAGAGTAGTTCGAATGGATCCAGTACGCCCAGGCGCCGTTGCCAACGGCGGTGACTTCGTTCCCCATAATAATGTTATAGGTAACATCTCGGGCGCTGTTGATGTAAATGCCGTACTCCGAGACGGAGCCCCCAAAGTATCCCGAAATCGTATTGCCGATGATGAAATTCCGGTAGAACACCGCATCGACGACGATACCCCGGCGCGGGTTTCCGATCTGATTGTCACTTATCCGGCACATCCGGAAAGCGCTGTTCGTATCGGTCCCGACCAATACGATGCCGTCGCACTTGGCCCCGGTTCCATCGCCATCGCAGACAATTCGGATGCCCTCGATGATCAGGCCGATAATCGATTCGTTATCCGGGCACGAAATGCGGATAACCGGTTTGGCCGTCCCCGAGACCATCGTAATGTGGCTCAGCGCCGCACCAGCACCCGACAGGATCAGCTCGTTCTCGATCTCCAGCGTGTCGGTGACCTTGAAATCGCCCATTGGAACCGTCAGCCGGGCGCCAGTGAGCAGCGCAAAGGCGATCGCTTTCCGGAATGCCTGTGTGTTGTCGGTGCCGGTGTTGGTGTCGCGATCGTAATCCCCAACGGCCCCGAATTGCGTCACGGGAACGGGAAGACCTCGAAGGGCCGCCTGCACGTCGGTGGATACCGCCCCGTCGCCCGCCGGCATGTAAGGCACCTTCACCGCCGCCCGCAGGCTGAACGCCCGCCAGGTCTGGGCCGTGGTGCCGATGGTGATCGTGCCTTGCGTCGTCAGCCGCCAGAGCCCGGCCTGCGATCCATCGATCACCTGCACGACGGCGCCGGAAACAGCCTCGCCCGCGCCATCGAAATCGGTGGGGCGCGTCCAGGCCCCTGTATGGACGATCCACAGTCCGTTCTGGGCGCCGGCAGTCTGGTATGGGAGCAGCACGCGGTTGCCGTCGACAACATCGACTTCGCCGATGCGCTGTTCGCCGCTCAGGGTGATGTTGCCATCGTCGGCGCTCGAGGCGGCGACCACATCCGCATATTGGATGGGAACCCCTGCGGACTCGACCATTTCGTTCATGATCGACAGCGGCGCATCCAGCACCTGGTCGTCGTTCATGTCCTTGGTGACGGGGGCTCCGATGAAATGGCCCTTGGCGCGTGCCATGTCGCCGGCGCCGATACCGCGCACGCCGCGCTGGTCCATCTTTACACGTGCTGGCATGGCCATCAGATCGAAACTCCGGGCTTCAGGGTGAAGGTGCCTTCCATCCACGGCTCCCGCAGCCCGTCCGGGCCCGTCAGGATCAGGTCGTAGACGAAGGCGAGATTGCTGCCGGCGGGGTTGGCGCCGATCATCGAGAGGTAGGCGTCGCGCAGCGTTTCCCGGTTGAACTGGAAGCGCAGGATGCCCTCCGCCGGATCGATGAAGCGGATGCCCTCCACATTGCTGGTCACCTTGTTCAGGCGAATGATCGCGTCGCCGGCTTCCGCGCCATACTGGCGCACCTCGAGCACGGCGCCGGTGTAGCTCGTGAAGTCGAACGGCTCCCCTGCCACCTCGAAGGGCAGCTCGAACGCGAGCGCGGCCGATCCCCGCGCCTCCAGGGGCACGTTTGCAGGTTCCATCATGGTCTCCAGAAGGGTCGTGGAGCCTACAGCTCCGGATCGACCTGCTTGTTATGCGAAAGGACGCCGGCGGCGATGAAGCTGTGCGCGTCGGCCACGGTGATGGCGATCACATCACCATCATCGATCGGCGTGCCGATCTGCTCCAGCGTTACCCACGCGCCATCGATCCACACCGGGTGATCGAACGATCCGCGCAACACGCGCCCGCCGATCTCGGCCGAAAACCGCCGTGCTCCGGGCACGCGCTTCACCGCGGTGATCGGATAGCTGCCCCAGGCGAGCGTTTCGGCATGGCGGGTCCACACCCATTCCCCCACCATCAGCGTGCTCGCGGCCCGCTCGGTCTGGTCCGCCATCAGGATCGGCGTTTCCGGCGCCACGCAATAGCCGCCGCCACCGCCACCGCCATCCACCGGGCCGCCGCCGGAAGCCGGCGTCGTCACGCTGCCGAGGTAGTGGCGATAGGGATGCGCCGTGCTGTTCAGCGCGTCGGCCTGGTTGGTGGCGGTGTGATAGGTCGGCGCGGCGGCCGCCAAGGTGCTGTCGTCGAAATAGACGTGGTAGGCCGTCGAATAGCTCAGCCCGGTGATCGCGCCACCGGCCCGCGCCACATCGGCATTCTCGCCGGGATAGTCCCAGCTGTGCGCCGAAACCGTGATCGTCGCGCTCGATCCAGCATCCGATGCGGTCAGCAGCACGCCTTCCACGCGTATGTATCCGCCACGGATCGTGGCACTGGTCGCCGCCGGATCGGCCGAGGCAGTGGTGTCGCGATCCTCCGGCGTCGGCAGGGAAGGCACCGGCGGCGAAGTGCCGGTGAGCGCCAGGGCGAATTCATGCTTGCCAGGGCGCTCACCGATGAACTCGCCGCTCCAGCGCATAGCATTCCAGTCGGTGCTGCGCTTGGTCATGGTCGCTTCCTCGCGCCGGATGCCGAAGCGCTCGCGCACGGCATCGTCGAACGCCAGCAGGGCGCCGGCGGGGAAGCGCCGCAGCAGTGGTAGCGAGAACACCGGCTCTCGCCGATCGACCAGCTCATAGCCGGTGAGCTGCGCGGCCTGATCCGCATTGGTGACCAGGTCGAACGGCACGTCTTCCGGCTTCACCTCGCCATCCTCGGTCACGAAATCGGTGATCTGCACCGGCGTGCTCGGTACTGATGCCCATTTGTGATCGGGCGAGATGTAATAGGGCGTCAGCGTGTTCTTGCGCTCCTCATAGGCGACGGTGCCGGGGGAAACCGGCTCCCCCTCGCCGATGTCGTCCAGCGTGATCGTGGCGATCGGCACGCGCGGCGCATTGATCTTCAGCCCCAGTCGGGCGCCCTTGAAACAGGGCTGCGCCCCGCCCGCGATCAGGATGCGGCGCAGATTGTCCCACTTGCTGATCCCCTGCCCTTCGAAGATCGTGCCGTTCACCGTCCAGCCATTGGCATCGCAGACGTTCGCCAGCTCGACAAAGTCCTCCGCCACGATCTGGTCGATCTTGCCGCCGATGCCGAACACCTTCTGATATTCGGCACTGCTGTTGCTCTCATCCCGCTCCCAAGTGCCCAGCGCATAGCGCAGGGCGAGCAGACCGGGATTGCGCGTCCATGCCCATGTCGGCTTGGCCGCGGCGAACGCCGCTTTGTCCGCAGGGTCCGCCCAGCGCTGAGCGCCGCTGCCGCCGGGATAGGTGGTGTCCAGGCGCGGATCATAGGCGAGCACGCCCTGCCATTCCGCACCTGTCTGGATGAAGCCCGATCCGAACCTCTTGCCATCCTTGGGGAAGCGCGCGCTGAAGCAGATCGCCGCCTTGCCGGACAGCTTGTAGGCGCTGCCCCAATCGGGCGCCCCACTCCAATGCGGCGCCAGCGCATCGGCTTCGTTCGTCGCGCCCAGCTGATAGTCGCGGTAGAGCGTATCGTTCGAGAAATAGCCGATCGCCGCGCCGCCGCCGTCGAATGCGATCTCGGTGAAATCGCCGAAGATCTTCACCAGGCCGTGCAGCGGGCCGCCACCCGAATAGATATCGACCACCTGCAGATGGGCGTTCGGCACGTCGTTTTCGGTGCCATAGGCTACCTGCTGCACCCGGCTGCCGCCCGAATAGGCCTGCCCCAGCAGCTCCATGCTCGGCATGTTCGCGCCGATCTGGATATCGGTCACGGCGCCCTGCGCGGTCGGGCGCGCCTTGCCGCCGATCGCACCCATGATCAGCGCGTTCGCGGCAAAGGCGGCGGCGAACACCTGGCCGCCGGGCACGACGGCCAGCACTGAGGCCGCGATGCCAGATATCTTGCCCAAGGTGCGCGCGACCACCGCCATCACATCCTCCAGGCGGCCAGGAAGGCGTCACCGGGCATGCTGAACGCCTGCATGCGGGACTGATCCTCACCATGCCAGCCCAGCCACTGGCCACCGCCGGCATAGAACACCACGGCACCCAAGCCCTCGCCGGGCAGCAGCGCGGCGTCCCCCACGATCGCCATCGCGGGCGCGATCTCCGGGCCCAGATACGCGCCGATCAGGCTGCGCAGGTCGGCATGGCCCCTGCGCCGGATCGCGCGCCGTGCGCCCAGCGGCGTGCGGAAGCGCGGCACCGGCGGCGCCTTGCGCCCGAACGCCACTGCGAGCGCCCGCAGCGCATGGATGCAGTTGGCGCTGGTCTGCCACGAGAACGGCTTGTCCTCGAACCATGCCAGCGCATTGCGCATGCGCTCCGCCCGCTCGTGCAGGTTGCGCGGCGGCGTGATCTTCTTCGCCATCAGCCCCCCGTCCGCACCGAATTGGTTCCCCACGCCACGCTCTTCGTCACGCCCGTGGTGTTATCCAGCCCCCGCTCCCCGGGGTGCACCTTCTGGTGCGCCACCGAATTGAGCAAATTGCCCTCGTCGACGCTGAACAGCCGCTGCCAGGCCGATACCCAGCTCACCTCGAGCAATCGGCCCGACGCGGGCGAGCGCAGCACCGGCACGTCGATGATCCCGTCGATTTCGATTTCCGAACCGGTAACGGTGCCCAGATCGGGATCGATCTCCACCGTCCACCCGCGAATGCGGCAGCCCTGATAGGCCGGATCGTTGAGCGAGAGCGCCGGCACATCGGGCGGCGGCACGAAGGTGAGCGATGCGCCGGGCAGGATCGAACCGATGCCCTGCGTCAGCTCGTCCGCCTCCTGCAGCATGCCGAACAGGCTGTCGCGCGCGGTGTACGTATCCCCGCCGAACACCACCTGCCCGCCACCACACAGGCGCACGGTGTGGCCGGGCAGCTCGATCTTGAGCAGCCCGTCCACCATGATCCTGCGCATCTTTCAACGATCCTCGGTTACCGTGAAGGCAAAGGTGGTCAGTCGATTCACCTGCCAGGAAGACGGCGAGGAAAAGGTCACCGAACCTTCGATCTTCGGATCCGCCAGTTCGGCAAGGGTGCCGGCGGGCAGGGTGACGCGCAGCAGGTTCTTCAGCCGCAGCATCGCGGTGCCGTCCGCGCCGGCGACAACTTCCTCCATCACCCGGTCCAGGAAGCGCTGCCCGCCCACCACGAAGCTGACGAACTGGCGGCGACGGATGGGATAGTTCGGGTTCAGGCCGGTGAGCGGCACCAGCTTGCCGGCGCTGGTAGTGCTCGCCACCACTGGTGTGCCCGGCGCGCCCGGATCGAACCCCGGCTGATGCACTCTGAACAATCCACCATGCTTCTCAGCATCGTCGAACAGCGCCTGAAACTCGGCGCCCTCGGGCTCGACACGATAGGGCCGCGACACGAACTGAAATCCCCAGCGATCGCCGGGCCGATCGACATGGAACGTCCCACCGGGCGCATTCTGGCTGTTCCCGTTCGTCACGGCAAAGGGCACCGCCTCCGCGAAGCAGAGCGCGGTCAGGTCCACGGCCGCCATCGGTCAGGCCGACTGCCGCGAGGTCTGCACCACGGCCTTGTGGTATCGGCCGATCCCCGTGGCGGTGGCGTCGTTTGCGATCCGCTCCATGTCGCGCAGCAGCGCTTCCGTCACGACGGCGCCGCGCATGTCGAACACCAGGGATCCGCCGCCGCCGCGATCATTCGCAGGGCGCACATGGATCGTTTCATCAGCCGAGACCATCGCCGTGGGCCTGCCGTTGATCGAGAGCAGGTTGCGGTCGATGCCGGGGATTCCTCCCACCATGAAGCTGCCGCCATTGGCGAAGCCGGGAAGGCCGCTGCCGAGACT
The DNA here is from genome assembly GCF_038440415.1 of Sphingomonas sp. OTU376. Classification (NCBI taxonomy): domain Bacteria; kingdom Pseudomonadati; phylum Pseudomonadota; class Alphaproteobacteria; order Sphingomonadales; family Sphingomonadaceae; genus Sphingomonas; species Sphingomonas sp. OTU376. The sequence continues at coordinate 55,738 of NZ_JASATQ010000001.1, forward strand.
GGAACCAAGGCTGGAAAGGCCGGCACTCGAGCTGCCGCCATTGCCGCCGCCGAAGAGGCTTGCCAAGCTGCTGAGAAAGCCTCCGCTGCCGCCGCTGCCGGAACCGTCGCCGAGAAGCTTCTGGATGCCCTTGTCCATCAACAGGTCGAGCGCCTTGATCTGGAAGCGCTGCAGCGCATTGACCAGCACATCGCCCAGATCCTCGCCCTTCACGATGGCCTCAGCCAGGCCGTTCTTCACATCCGCGATCCCATCCGCCGCGGCGCGCTCGAATGCCTCGTTGATCTCGTCGGCCGTCTGCGGGAGCGAATCGAGATAGGATGCCAGTGGACCCATGGTGTTGCGCTGGATCTGGCCGGCACGAAGACCCTTCTCCTGATCGAGCTGGGCAAGCTTGTTCCGCGCATCCTGCTTCGCGGCCTCCGTCGCATCGTGCGATGCAACGATCCGCTCCAGGCTCAGCCGCTTCAGCTCGATATCATCCTCGAGCAGCTGGAGCTGGATGCGCTGGCGCTCCTTCATGGTCCGCGCGCCATCCAGCATCAGGCGCAGGATTTCGTCCCTGCTGTCGATCTCTGCCTTGGAGGAAGTGAGGGCCTGGTCGCTCAACTGCTCGTCCAGCTTCCAGTTCACCAGCGTGTGCTGGCGCGCGACATTCGCTTCCTTTTGCGCAAGCAGCTGCTTGGCCTGGTCGCCCGTGATTTCCTTCTGCTTCACGCGAAGATCGAGATCGCGGCGATAGGCGGCCAATTCCTGATCGAGCCGATCATGCTCGATCTTTGCCCGCTCGTTCACGTCGGTGGTGATCTGCGAAGTGAGCTGGAGCTGCTCGTTCTGCAAGCGCTGGAGATCGTCGTAGAAACGCTCGGCCATCTGCGCGGATCGGTCGCGAGCGGCCGCCCCCCCTTTGGAACCCCCGGCCTGGGCGAAAGCGGGATCGAGCTTGCCCGTGTCGAGCGATTTGTCGATCCTGTTGGCCAGCTGCACCTTGGTCCCCGAAGAGGCGATGTTGACGATCGCCTGCTGGAGATCCTCCTTGGAGATCATCGATCCCGACATGTCGATGTTCTCGGTGCGGCGTAGCGCTTCTTCCAGCGAGACGCGGCCAGATCGCACGCCCGCGATCAGCGATCGCGCCGGTGCACCGATTCTGCCGCTATCGAACATCCTGTCGCCCGTCCCAAGGACGGATGGCACCTTGCCGGTAAACCAGTTCGACCAGCTCTGCTTGCCAAGGTTGCCGAACGCCTTGTCCGCATCGGCCCGCTCCTTCATCGCCTCGGCGCGCATGTTGATCGCGGTCAGCCGGGCGTTCAGCAACAGCACTTCGTTCTGCGACTTGATCTTCCCGGTGGTGAGATCGAAAATCTTGCCGAGCGCCGACTGTGCGTCCGAAAGGCCGTCGTTGCCCAGTGCGGCGGCCTTAGCCGCCTCCGCATTCCCGAACAGCTTCATGGAAAGGGTGCCCACGAGTATTGCAGCGGTACCGAACGCTATCCCCCAAGGGCTGCTCATCACACCGAGCAACCCCTTGCTTTCGGCGGTCATAAGCTGAACCGCTTGTATCATTTGAGGAAACTGCTGGATGAAGATCGTCTGCAAAGCGATGTTCGAGCCGTACTGGGTCGCTACGTCGTTCAGATTGTACGACATCTGCTGAAGGCCGGCGTTGAACTGGCCGTTCGCGCCCCGCAAGCGGGCCTGCCCGCCTACAAATTCATCGTAACGCTGGCGCAGCCGCGCCACGAGGATACCATGCTGATCTAGGTTGAGCTTGTTCGACTTCAGGGCATTGTCGAGCATTGCCGTCTGTCGATTCAGCTTGTCGGTAGCAGCCGCGACTGGATCGAGTTCCTTCACCAGGGAACGCAATCCGCCCTTGGTGCTCTCGATCGCGCTCAACAGGGAAGCGCTCTCACCGGCGAAATAGGTGGTGAGATTGGCAAGCGTCGTCACTTCACCCGTTCCTTCCGTTTGCCATCGTTGCGCCAAAGCGCGGGCGGCTCACAGCCACCACGCCATCCCCGATCACACTTTCAATCCCGGCACGGATCACATCCACCTGCACCGTCACGAACGTGCCCTTGAGCTGCTCCACGATCGGACGGGCCCAGGGGCGCGCCCGCTGGTTCACCGTGCCGATCTCCCGGAAATACCCCCAGAATGCATTGCCGGTTGTGACCTTGAAAACGACCGCATGCTCCTTGCGCGGGCGCACCGATCCAACCCGGATATTCTGGTTCAAATGGCCATAGTCACGCCGGTGGACCATGCCGTCCTTGGTCGTCCAGGTCTTCGCGCGCGAGTTCGGATCGAAGGGCGCGCCCTTTGTCCATGCATCTCGCAGCAGCACCGCGGATGCCTCGATCCCATCGCTTACGATGCCCGTAGCCACCGCATTGCCCAACTGCGACAGCATCGCGTCCAGCTCAGCCAGGCCGGGGATGTCGATCGTGCCGATCTGCATCAGCTTCCCTTCACCTTGCCCCGAAGCCTGAACTTGATGGATCGCAGTGCGTGGAGCATCTGCGAGTCGCTCTGAACCTTTGCCTGTGGCGGCGCGGTATCCATCATCTCCGCCAGAGTCGGCCGCTCTCCTTGCCAATCGAAACCACTGCCCATCGATCCCGTCCAATAGGCTTGCCAGCCTCGGCGCCGGCGATAGGCCTTGATCCGGATGTGCGTGGTCTTGGGCGTTTCGACGGTCAGGAATTCGGAGAGTGAGCCGCCGGCTTCCAGATACAGTTCTAGGACGCGCTCCCAGTCCCACCGCTCTTCGTCGCCGGCGTCCCCGCCGGCTTCGCTTCCCCCGGTTCCGGCTCCCTCAGCTTGATCGAAGCGCGCATCGCCTTGCCGAGCGCGGGAAGGACAATGCTGCCATGCCCCTTCACCAGCTCGGCGCAATCGTCGAGGGTGAGCTCGTCATGGTCGCGTCGGGTAGCCCCGAACATCAGAGCGGCGGACGTTTTGAGTTTGACGGACCGCTGCTGCACCTCCGCGAGCACTACCTCGGCGAACACATCCGCATAGGATTTGTCCAGCAAGTCCTCCACCGCGAACCAGGCGGAATTGTTCATCACCAGATGGAGCGTCCGCTCTGCAACTTCCCCTTCCGCCGGCAGGATCGCATCTGCTTCGCCGATCAGTGCATTGGCCATGATCAGGCGGCCTGCTGATCGATGACGCCGGTTACTTCGACGGTGAAGTTTGCCACCTGGACGCCACGCACAGGCGCATCCTGCGGTTCGTAGCTGGTGACAAAGCCGGAAAAGGTCAGCTCTTCCTTGGCGCCGTCGGTGGTCGGCACGACGATCTTGAAATCATAGACCTCGGGGCTGTTGCGCGCCGCGATCATCATTTCATCCATCGTCGAACCGGCGATATAGTGGTGCGACCCGGTGACCTGGCCGGGATCGTACACCGGCTCCTTGATCTTCTCCATCGGCACCCCGCCATCGGGATCGGTGGCGCTGTCATGCGTTGTAACGTCGACGATGCCATGCGTCGGATTGGGGTTCTTGAGCGAGATCAGCTCGGCCACCTGGACGAGCGCCTGCCCTGCCGGCGCCATCCAGAACTGCTTCCCGAAGTTCGGGATTGCGGCAACGGTCATCTATCCATTCCCTTCATGCTGCGGGTTGGGCGAAAAACGAGAAATCCTGCATTGCGCGGTAGACCTTCCGGCCCGGAGAGCTTTCGGTCCCGCCAATCTGGTCCGTGTCGAAAAGGTGCATGTTCAGCTCGAACGGAGGCAGGAACTCTGTCCCGCCCACCGTCACCGATGCCACGTCCTGCAACTGGAGGAGGCATGCCTCATAGAGTGCCGACGCCTCGGACTGCTTTTCGGCATACCAGTCGATCTGCACGCGCGGATTGACCAGCGCGTTCACCCCTTCATGCGTCCAGATCTGGCCGGCCCCTGCCGGTGTCAGCAGGCAGGCGCGCTTCCAGAGGCCGGTGGGCAGTTCCCACCAGCTCACCTCGGTGGGCAGATTGATCCCCTTGGCGATCGCCTCGAGCCGGGTCTTGAAGTCGGCGCGAAGGGGCATGGCTCAGCCACGCACCTGGGTGGCGGTAAATTCGAGTTCACCCGGCTTGCCCGGCGCCACAGCCGTGATGTCCCAGGGTTGCTTGTAATCCATATCGAAGATCCGGCAGTCGGCCACCGTCACACCGCGCAGTTTGGTGGTGGAATAGACGTTGAAGGTCGCGACCTGTGTCGCGCCCTCCGCCGCCCCATTTCTCCGCTCGGCGCCGGTGCCGTAGAACACGCGGGCCAACGCGCTTTCGATCTTCTGCCAGCCCTGCTCTTCGTGCACACCTTCGTCGGTTCGCGCGTCCACCTTCCGTTCGAACCGGATACGCCGGTTGCGCTTGCCGGCGGCAGTCATCAGGGAAGCGTCACGCCAGGGTTCTGAATGTCGACGTGCAGAACCGTGGTGGAGGCGGCGATGCCGATCTGCACCACGTTCTCGCCGCTGCCCACATCGGCCAGCGGGCAGATGCCGCCGGGGGTGTCGGACAGGTAATAGGCGGTACCGGGCACCAGCGTCGCGCCGATCGTGATCGGCCCCGCGCGCAGCACTGCCAGATACTGGCCATCGGAAGCGCCGCCCAGCGCGATGCCCTTGGCCTGCTTGGCGGCAGCCGAGCCGTTGCTGTCGGCCAGGCCATAGCGATTGGTGGTGTCATCCTCATAGACCACCTTGCCGGCGGTAATGGTAGCACCGGCCTTGCCGCCAAAATCGAGGTTGGCGCCAACACCCGCCAGCACGAGTGCGGCGGTGATCGAAAGATCAGCCATGGATTGCCTCCTGAGTAGAAAGGATCAGAGCACGGGCATGCGGTGCTGGTCGCACAGCATGCGGAAGCCGAGGGGAAGCTCGGCAGTGACGCCACTGGACACGACCGCTTCGCGGTTCGCGTACAGGTGCGCCAGGAACATCTTCGCGGCGGTCAGCAGGCCGGGCGGGCATGCGCTGTCGGCGAAGCCGGCGTCGAACGTCACGGTCACATCGCCATAAGAGACGGGCCATACAGCGCCGATCGCAGGCGAAAGCTTGCCGCCAGCGAGCACGCGCCAGCTGCCCTCCGCCATCTCGATCGGCACGCCGTCCGGACCCGGATAGGCGACTGCCGTGACGATCACGGTGGCATCGGGTCCACGCCCGAGGCGCATTGTGCCACCGAAGCAGCTGAACTTCGCCACCACGCCGACGCGGGGCGCCAGGAACAGGTTGGTGTACCGCTCCACGGCATCGACCGCGGCATCGCGCAGCGCTGCGATCAGGCCATCGAACTCGGTCACATCGGCATCAATGAAACCGAGATGCGCCTTGCACGCGGCCAGCGGCAGCAAGCCCTCGCCATATCCCGCAGGCATCGCCTGGGGGGTGAGCTGCAGGATCATGACGAGGGTCGCCGCCGAGGGAGGGGTTATGCCTGGTCGGCCGCGAGCTTGGCGCGGATCGCGACAAGCAGGGCGTCGCGATTGTCGCCCTCCACGCCGAGAGCCACAGCCTTCTCGAGCAACTCATCATCGCTGAGCGCGTCGAAGCCATCGTCCAGCTGAAGCTGCTGCGATGCAGCCGGCTTGCCGGGCTTCGCGCCAGCCTTTGCCGACTTCGGCGGCTTAGGCGCCTTGTCGGCCGCCTTGACCTTATTGGGCGTCGCTTTGGCGGGCTTTCCCGGATCGCCAGCCTTCTTGGCCGTCACACCCGAGCCGGTGATCGCCCGCGGCGGCACGCGGCCAGTGCGCGCGTCCTGGCCGTCGCTCACCAGCTCAAGGTCCTCGGGCATCTCGATCGGGTTGCCATCGTGGTCGGTAAGGGCACCGGTCTCCGGATCGAAGAAGGCCGCATGCCCGCGACGCACGAAATGCATCTCGGATTCCGGGGTCGATCGTTCGACCTTCTGGGCCTTGGTGAACTGCTCGAGGTCGTTGCCCTCGCCAACGCTGTGGTCGCGCAAGAAGATGATCATGGATCGCTCCGAAAGCTTGGCGGGGCGCGGAGTGCGCGCCCCGCGTCAGGTCAGCCGACGATTTCGTCGACGGTGGCGGCATCGTTCGCCGATGCCGCGCCGTAGCGGGCATCGGTGCCGATCACGACGGCGCCAGCGTCCGAGGTCGCGGTGGCGATCGTCATGGACAGCTGGACGAACCGGAACCCGTTGTTCTTGTCCAGGTCGCCCTGCACGACGTTGATCAGCGCCTGCTTGTTGCTGTCGCTGCCGGCCTGAGTGAGCTGGGTGATCGCCAGGCCGGTCACGTCCTTCGCGTCGGTGCCCGAGCCATCGGTCGCCTGCCGGATCTTCGCGTCGAGCGTGGCCGATGCGCCGAGGTCCCCGGCCATCACGATCCCCTCGAGAGCGTACCACTTCTGCATGTCGATCCAGTCCGTTGCGTAGGTGCCCGCCGCATACGCGTCCGGATCGATGACGCCGGCCACGCTGAAACGCGCCGACGGGTTGAGATTGCCGTTCATTTGCCTTGCTCCGATTGTCTGCCGCTCAGGCGGCCAGGGCTCCCCGGCCAGCGCCGGGGAGCGGTTCAGGCCGCGCGATCAGGCGCGGTCGGCGAGCGCCACGAAGTGGCTCTTGGTGTTGCTGCCGTTGGCGGGCGAAACCGGCGCCGAAAGCACCGGCTGACCGCCGACCCGGAAGATCCAGCGGAACGCCCGGATGTTGTAGTCGAAGTAGAGGTGGATCGATTCCGCGTACTGGACGCCCGACTGCTTGCGGAATGCCTCGTAGCCCATCGGATTGACGAGCATCAGGTCGCCCTTGTCGCCCACGGTCTTCGAGTGTTCGGTGAAGTAGATCGGGCGCCCGAGCAGGGTGCCGCCCGGGGCATCCTTGAAGTTCGGCTGCCAGAGCAGCGGCCCACTGGCGCCGGCCTGCAGCGCCATGATCTGCGGCAGCGTATCGCTGTTTGCCAGCCATACAGCCTGACTGGGGTTGATGACGCGCGCGAGCATCTTGGCGATGTTCGCGGCTACGATGCTGTCGGCAGCCTGGCCGCTTTCCTTCGCGATGGTGATCAACGCACTGGAGGTGAAGAAGCCCAGCGGCTTGGCGATCCCGTCGCCATAGATGTAGGCATCGACCGTCTTCCAGCGGATAGCCGCTGCAGCCTTGTTGGTGAGCAGGTCCGCGATCCGCGGAGCATCCTCGAGCAGTTCCTCGGTCGCGAGAACGAACGCATAAAGCTCGTTCATCACCGTCTCGCGCGGCGTGAGGGAGAGCTTGCTCGCCGTCATCTGCTCCGCTTCGACCCGCCAGTAGGCCTGGATGCCCGAGGTCCCCCAAGGGGTCGTCTCGTCGCCGAGTCCGATGACGCGATTGCTCGAAGTGGGGCTCGGGTCGATCAGGTTGATGACCGGGTCATCACCGGCATAGACAAGATCGACGATCTGCTGCCGGAATTCAGCCGGCACCAGGTAGCTGCCGGCGGTGTCACCCTGCTCGGTATGCACGTTGGACGGTGCAGCGAGACGCTCGTCGATACGGAATGCGCCGCCTGCGGCGGGGTTCGCAAAGCGGACCGCCTGGGCGAACTCGGCGATGTTGTTGAAGCCGGCGGTGTCGAGCTGCGCACGCGGCTGCGCCGGAACGATCAACGTCGCGCCCGGCTGCACCAGCGGCGCAGACTGGGCGGCCACCGGCTGAGCGGCGGCGAGTGCTCCGGCAAGGCCAAGTGCAGATACGCCGGTGTTGATCGTTTCGAGCCGCTTGATCTGGGCGCTGAGGCGATCGAACTCGGCCGCATCCGCAGTCTCGGCCGCCTCTTCCTCTGCGGTCAGGTCGCGATTCTCGCCGATGGCCGCGGTGATGCGATCCTCGCGGCGCTTCGCAACCTCACGCGCCTGGTTCTTCAAGATGGCCAGGTTCATGATGAACTCCTTTCAAATGGCCGTTGATCCGGGCGCGTGCGCCCATGAAAAAAGCGGCCCGAAAGCCGCCCATCATCTTCCCCATGGAAGTCCGTTCAGATGGTCGCCGCCTGCCCCTGCATCTCGGCACGGCGACGCATCAGATCGAGCCGCGAACGGCTCGAGGAGTATTTCGCGATCACATCGCGCAGCGTCATTACCCCATCCGTGGCGCCGCGCGAGAACGCCTCTTCGGCGCGGAAAGTCTTGCCGGTGCCGTGCACCGCCGGCACATCGGCTACTTTCATGCCCCGCCCCCGCGCGATCGCCGCCACAAAGGCCTGATTGGCGGCTTCCACGCTCGCCTGAATGTCGGCGCGATCCTCGTCGGTCAGCGGCGCGTGCGGGTGCGCCGCGATCTTGTCCGGGTGTGACGCAATCGGCGTGGTCTTCATGCCGATCTTCTCTTCGAAGCCCGACATGTCGGTGTGGCCGGACCGAACCCCGACATTCGCAACCTCGCCGCTGGTGGTCACGAAGAACGCCGACGCTTGGGTCGCGACATGGTAGGCGGCCGAGAAGCAATAGGGGTTGGCCACCGCCACCACAGGCTTCAGCTGACGAACCTCGTAGACCGCGTCGGCCAGCTCCTGCGTTCCCCACACCAAGCCGCCCGGGCTGCGCACGTCAAGGATGACGGTGCCGATCTTGCTGTCGGCGCCGAACTCGCGAATGCGATTCGCGAGCACATCAGTCATCACGCTGGCGCCCGAGTAAACTCCGGAGGGCGCCATAACTCCATGCATCGGGACGATAATGCTCGCCCCCTCGCGGATCGGATCCGCCGCCTTTGCCGCCGCTGGGGCGGAAATGCCGGCGAAGTTCTTGATCACATCGGGCAGGAACGATTCCAGCGCGCCCTTCTTCAACAAGGCGTCAAGGAACGCCGGGTGCATCGCCCACAGCGCGGTCGAAGCCATCACGTCCATCTCAATTCACCTTGTCTTGCGGGGCGGTCTCTCCGCCCATCGCCGTGTCGGCCGCGCGGTTGCTTCCGAGCGGGGTTCGGGGATCGTCTGCCCACTCTTCCTCGATACGCGGCTCGTTGAACCACTTGGTGCGGATCGTGTTGACGGACAGGATCGATCCGGTGCGCGCCAGCACGGCGTTCTTCCACTGCGTTGAGCTGTCGCCACGTAGCAGCGCGTCAAAATTCAGCCCCGCCCTCACGCCCTGTGCGCGAATGTCCGGCGGCAGAAGTCTTACTGTGATCGCCTGTTCGATCCGTCGACCATACGGACGGGCGCAGTACTTCACGAAGTCGATCGCGCCCTGCTCACTGCTCGTCTTGCCGGCATCATCCTCGCCGATCATGAACTTCGGGATGCGCCAATAGCGCGCCAATTCGAGCGTCCGCTGCTTGATCAGCTCTGCCAATTGAGCATCGACGTTGGACGATCCGACGTCTTTGAACGTCAGCCCCTGCTCAAGAACCGCGATCTTTCCGCCCTTCCACTGAAGGATCCCGTCGCGCACCCGAGACAACGCAGGCTCGTCCAGCTTCTGTTCGGTGCTCAGAAAACCGCCAGGCCGGCGGCTATTCCGAAAATAGGTGCGGGCACCAACTTCCAGCGCAAGCTGGAAATCGATCGAGCCTTTTGCCATCTTCCACGGGACGAGCGGCTTGGCGCAGCTGTCAGCCAATCCGGCGAACCAGAAGAGGTCGGCCGGGCCCAGCGTACGGGTGCGATTGTCATCCCCGGTGTAGCGAACGGTGAGCGACCGGTCCTTCCACTCCTCGGCTGTTCTCCGCGGATCGAGCGGCCAGATTTCGACGCCATCGAACGTGGCAACCGGCTCGGCGAAGGCGGCACCGCGCAGGCAACCCGCGAAAACCATAGCTGGCCAGAATTCTGCTGCCGTCTGCAGGTGGTTCGGCTCTAGCGTCAGCACATCCTCGAGCGGAAAGTGCACCGGATTGTGATCACGATCGAGGAAGTCGATCGGCAGATTGCCGACGCCCTCCGCGATGACAGAGCAGCAATAGAACAGCGCCGACACGCGCGCTGCCGTCTCGGCGCTGTTAGCCTCAGCCGGCAGGGCAGCAATAATGTCCCAGACATCATCGCCCCAGAAACGGCCATCGGTGATATTGGTGGGTTCCGGGCGGGCCGCCATGGGAGCGAGCCTCCCGGGCATCGCATCCACCGCATGGATGTTGCCCGTGCGATATGCATCGCCGGACATCAGGGCACCTGCCATCAGATCACCAACATCTCACGTTCGGAGTAGACGGAACCTTCCGCTTGTCCGGCCACCGGGTTTTCGATCAGCAGCATGGTCGCATTCAGCATCGCCATGAACGGATCGATTTTCGCCGAACCGGCGCTGCTCTTCACGATCATCACCGATTGCCTGCCCTGTTCTTCCTTCGCGTTGCTCACGCACCACGCCATCATCGGCGACGCGCTGTGCACCACGCCGCCATGTTTCAGCTTCCGTGCAAGGCCGACGATCGCCGGCTGCAGACGAAATCCCTGCCCCACCGGAATGACGTGCCAAGGGGCTTCGTTGGCGACGAAATCCACTTTGGCCAGTTCATCGACCAGGAAGGACACGCCACACGCATCCAGGCCGATGCACCGGCTATCGGGCATCTTTCCGCTCGCCCGAACCTGTTCGATAATGTCCACGATATCGCGGATGTCCTGAGGCACCGCGAAGTCGTTCCCCTCACTATCTTCAGTTTCAGCTAGCGGCAGGTCCTGGCACAAGACCAAGTCGCCCTGAGCTTCGAAATCTCGTAGCAGCGCCACGATCTGCTTGCGCCGCTTGAGCACGTCGGGCCACGCCCACGCCTTGCACCAGTACAGCCAGCGGCTCGTAGCTTTCTCGCGACCAGCGACGCAAAGGCCATAGAGATCGTCGAGGCCCCCACCATCAGCACCGACAACGGCGACTTCACAGCGATCAAGCAGGGCCTCCAACGTGAGCGTCGGATCGCCCGCGGCTTCCCAATAGTCTGCCCCACGCCAGCGATCCCGTCGAAGTCGAAGACCGATCTCCACATTGAGATACTTCGCCAACACCACTTGGAAAGTTTCGGCCTCGCCACTTTCCTCGTCGACCTCCTCTTCGCCATTCGCCGCGCGGCGGAGCTTTCGCTCGATAAACTGCTGCGAAACAGACCTGCCCAGATGAGGGTTTGTGACGTAGAAATTCTCCGGCTTCAGATAGGCGCCGGCCTCGATCATCGCCTCTGGCCACTCATAGAGCATGCCAAAACTCTGCGGGTCAGCTATCCGCCCGTCGCGAACGTCCCGAAAGTATTCCAGCTTTTCCTTGAACACTCCTGCCGGGGGCTCATTGCTGTGCGTCGTCAGGTAAACCACGAAGCCTTCGGGTCGCGAGGCCAGCCCGCCGGTCGCCTCTTCCAGCATGTCCGCCGCGTTTGCCCGCTTGCCGAACAACCAAAGCTCATCGACCAGGACAAAACCTGACTGCGATCCGCCCGCCGTGTTCGTGTCGGCTGCGATCACCTTCAACTCGGCATTCGTCACCAGGTGGCGAATGGTCCGCACGTTATCGATCACGCGCAGCAAGGCGCCAAGCTTCGGATCAGCTCGGACCATCGCCGATGCCGGACGAAAGCTATTGCCCGCCACCTTCTGGGTGGGGGCGAGGATCGTCAGCTCGGCCTCGTGGCGCCAGTTGATGATCAGCGCCGTCACCATAATGCCCGCCGCGATCGTAGACTTGGCGTTCTTCTTGCTGATCAGCAGCAGGAACTCATTGATCAGCCGGTTGCCGGATTTGGCGTCATAGGCACCAAAGATGGCCTGGACGAAGTCGAACACGAACTGGTCGCACGCCTCGCCGAACGTCGCCCAGCTGCGCTGGTCATCCTTCGTCTTCGGCGTTGCACGAGGAACGCCGACCATCTGCAGGGACTTGAACACCGCAAGTCCATGCGCGGCTTGGTCAGGGAAGAGCGGATCAAAGGGCACCAGCGACTGCCGGTTCACGATCCTATCTTCCCAATCGGGGCACGCGGTTGACCACTCCATGCCCGCCTCAGTGCTGCGTCGGCCCCGACTGTGGCTCGTACAATCCCTGCACCGCCGCCGCAGTCACCCGCGCTTGCTCCTTCTTGCCCATCTTCCCGCGCTTCGGCGCCTCCGTGGGTACCGGGACAGACATGGCCGCTGCAACATCGCGGCGGACAATCTTCTCGATCATCTTCGCGAGTTCCTTCTCGGCAGTGACGTTGCCCTTTTCTGCCTGGTCGTTCAGCCGTTCGAGCTGCCGTAGCTCCATCTTTGAGCGGGCGATCCCGGCGAGCTTCACTTCCTTAAAATAAACCTTGCGGAACGTAGGCTCGGACACCCCGATCAATTTTGCCACCTCAGGCACCCTGCGCCCAAGCACGAAGGCCAGAAGCGCGCGGTTTGAGTTTTCGCGTGTCCAGATGTGGGGCCGCCTCCCGCGGCCTTCACGGGGCGGCTGAACAAGGTCGCCGAACAGGTTCGTGACCAAATTCTCATCAGCCATTAAAAAAATCCCTGAGTGCGGGGGACGGCGGTCAGGTAGCTCGCGGCCCTATGGACTTTTCACCCCCCCCGGGGTCAGGCTCCGCCTGACCGGACCCGCTCCGCCCTCGCCGCCGCCGTCTTCGCATTGTGGTGGGCAGCGCACAGCCACTCCGCGCCTTCGAAGGGCGGGAAGTCCGGCCCGCCATCGCGGCGCTCGACGATGTGGTCGAGGATCAGCCGGTGCGTCGAACCGCAGCGCGCGCACCAGAGCGCACCCTTCTGCTCACGCGTCCACGCCGCATGGCGCCTGCGATAGTTCGCCCACTCGGCTGACTGATAGAAGCCCTCGGCACGCTTGGGCGGCGCCTTGAGCCTCGCCGGCATCGCGCCCAACCTGCTCGGCATCGCCTTCAATCGAGCCATGCATATGATCCACAACGGCGAAGGGCGGCGTGACCGAAGCCGCGCCGCCCTTCGCAAGGATTAGGAGAGGATGCCGAGGGAAGCGGAAAGGTTGAACGCTCACCCCAACGTACAAAGAAATAAGCCCGAAGAGGTCCGGAAACGAACAAGAATATTTAGGTCCGGAATGATTCCGGGTCTTGACACGTCCGATTTGAGATTTCTGCCGTTTTTCGCGCCTTCATCTCCAGATTGACCCTGCGAGTCAGCGCCCCAAGCGCCCGGACATAGCGCATGCGCAGCCCGTCCGGGCCGATGCTCGCCCCCATTGGCCGCACCAGATCACCCCATGGCACCCGGCCTTCGCCATCGGCCAGCGCCTCAATCGCCAGCACTATGATGCGCCTATCGGTATCGTCCGGCACCAGCATCAACCACTCAAGCCGCTCCCGCATGCGGGCCACCTCGACCTTGCTCAGCGGCATGCGCGGCATCCGGGCGGGCGACTTGTCGCCACCGGTATAGGCGTCGCGGTTGCGCCGGCTGATAAGGTGCCACGGGCCATCCGACGCAAAAGGGAAGCGCCCACGCGCGGCATAGCGGCGATAGAGCTCGACGGCCTCGACCAATGCCTCCCGCACATCATCGAACGACATGAAGCCGCCCGCGATGCGCTCAAGCCGGGGATCGACTGCTTCGACCACCTCCCTTCCATAAACGGAAGCGTCCTCGCAAACCCTTCCGCTCCCTGCTTGCCTGTAACTCATTGTACTACCTCTATTCTCTTTACCACATGGAACCATTGGAAGGATTGGAATGATGTTCATGCCATTGTGCGCGCACGCCCGCGCCCACGCCTGCACCCGCACTACTTTCGCGACAAAGCTTCCAATCCTTCCAAAGCCGCAGAAATCCGCGCCTTTTCCCTTCCGCTGACCCTTCCGGCACCCTTCCATGTGGAAGGATCGTCAGGGTACGATATCGTCCCAGCCCGGCAGCGGGCCGTCGTCGGCCTCGGGCGGCGGGCGCACATGATCGCCCTCGCCCGGCGCCAGGGCGTCGAGCGTCTTCACCTTGCCGTCCTCGGTCACGAAGTCGCTCGCCTGCCGGATCATCCTGATCCCGAGCCAGTGCATGCCGTTCGACGCCTTGCTCGCGAGGCCCTTGGCCTTGAGTGCCTGGCTAAAGCCCTTCTGCGTCCACTCGCGCTCGCCGGCGGCCTTCGCCCACCCGCAGAACGTGTTGTAGAGCACCGACGATTGCACGCGGCCGTCAGGGTCGGTGACGACGCAGGTGTTGAGGAAGCTGGTCAGCGGGTCGCTGTCCTGCTTGTAGTCGGCCGAGGCGAGTTGGACGCTCTCCGGCTCGACAAAGCCGTGATCGAGATAGTCGAGCAGGCCGCCGACCATCCATGCCAGGATGCCCGGATATTCGCCCTTGAGCTTGTCTGGCAGCGTATGGTCGCGCTCTTCGCGGGTGAGGTGTTGTTCCCATGGAACCACCTTCACGCGCCGCCAGATGCCCGCCGTGCCCTGCGGAATTGCGGGCAGGTCGTTGCACCACAGCGTGAACTTGAAGCTCGGCACGAACCGGAAGAAGCTGCGGAAATTGTCGCGGGCGAGCATGGGATCACCGCCCGTCACGCTGTTGATCAGCGGCTCGTTGATTTTCGCGCCCTTGGGCGGCTCGCCGGCGGTGAGGAAGCGCACGCCGGGCAGGCGCACGATATCCGGCGTCGCCGCGTCGCCGCGCTTCTTCGGCCCTTCGTCGAGGAAGGTCTCCACATTGGTGGTGTCGCCATAGTCGCCCGCAGCATCGCGACAGGCATTGCCCACCGTCGACTTGCCGTTCGCGGCGAGCGGGCCGTACCAGATATGGAATATCTGCTCGCCCATGTCGCCGGTCAGGTTGTAGCCCAGCCACTGGCGGATATAGCGCCGCCGCGCCGTATCCGGCTGCGCCCAACGCACCGTCTTGAGGTAGATCGGTGCCTCGGCATCGGCGTGATATTCGCACGCCGTCACCTTGGTCAGCCGATCGTCGCGATCATGCGGCCGCAGCTCCACCCATGCCGCCTTGTCACCCTGCCGCTTGTGGAAGCGCAGCGTGCCGTTCAGGCAGTTGAGCACCATCGGATCGGTGTCGAAGGTCGACAACTCCACCGTGACCCAGCGCTTGGCCAGGTTGGCGATGCACATCAGCTTGCCGGCGCCCTCGGAAGTCAGCGCCCACGCCGCCAGCGCGGCCGATAGCCGCTGCGGCTTCTTCCCCGTCTTGATCCATGCATCCATCGCGCCGAGCGGCGGTGGCGTCTCGATCGCGAGCGGATCGGCATCCTCG
Organism: Sphingomonas sp. OTU376; assembly: GCF_038440415.1. Taxonomy (NCBI): domain Bacteria; kingdom Pseudomonadati; phylum Pseudomonadota; class Alphaproteobacteria; order Sphingomonadales; family Sphingomonadaceae; genus Sphingomonas; species Sphingomonas sp. OTU376. Next base: position 70,883 of record NZ_JASATQ010000001.1, read on the forward strand.
TCGGGCAGTGCCCCCGTATCCTCGACGAAGCGCCCCTCGCCACCGATCGCGCGCACGGTGAGGAACACGCTCGCCATCACCTCGGCGGGCAGCACGTCTTTCTCCTGGTTGAGCACGCGATATCGCCGCCCATCCCAGCCCAACCAGCCCTTGGCCGTAGTGTAGAGGTAGTCGCGGCCGAATCGCGCGTTCCAGCGCTCGGCATTGCCCATGTCGGTGCGCGGGAAGCCGGCGCATCGCATGTCGAGCAGCAGCAGCTCCGGATCGAAGCCGCGCGCATGGCCGGCCTCGAACGACTTGGTCAGCTCGTCGGGCTCGACGCCGACCATCGCGTCGCGCAGCTCGCCCATCGCGCGATCGGCCGCATCCTCGGCGATCATGCCGGCGCCGGTGCGGCGGCCGAGCTGCCACGCCCAATTCCCGGCCGCATCCGCGCTGGCCGATGCATGGGCAATGGTCCGCGCCAACCATGCCGCGCTCACGCTCCTGAGCCGCGCCTGCTCCACCTCCGGCAGGTCGGAGATATCGCGCACCCTTCCATCTGGAACCATTTCCGCGAAGGAAACCCCCAGGGGCGGCGGGGGGAATTGCGCGTCGAAGCGGCTTCGCCAATCCGCGAGATAAAGGTTCCGCGTCTCCGCATCGGCGATCCGTGCCGCCTGCTCGGCGAGGCGTGCCCACAGCGCCGCGCGGCCCTCGGGACTGGCCCGATCCGCCTCGGCGAGCATCGTCTCCCACAGCCACGCCGACATCGGCTTCGCGGTCGCGAGCACCGCCTCGATCGCGGCGCGGCCGCTCTCGGCATCGTCGGCCTTCCGGATCAGGCTGTCCGGGTCTTCGTCCGAAGGAAGGATCGCGATTTTCAGGCTGCGGCCCGGCCCCACGGCGGGGAGGGCGCGCTCGCAGGCCCGCAGCGCGGCGGCCTTGCCGGCGGCGTCGCCGTCGAGCAGCAGGATCGGGCATTCGTTCACGCGCCATGCGCGCTCGAGGTGGCGCTCGGTGATCGCCGTGCCCATCGGCGCCGCCGTCTCGGCGACGCCCACCTGGTCCATTGCGATCGTGTCGATCTGGCCCTCGACCAGGACGAGCCGGCGCGCCGCGCGCGCGGCCGCAGCGGCGCGGTGCAGGTTGAACAGCACCTCGCCCTTGTGGAAGTGATCGGCCTCGACGCTGTTCTTGTACTTCGGCTCGCTGCCGTCCGCCGATCGTCCCGCGAAGCCGATCGCGCGGCCGCGGGCATCGTGGATCGGGATCATGATCCGCTGGCGGAAGAAATCGCGCCACAGGCCGGCATCGCGGCCTTCCTGCGCCTCGAGCATCAGCCCGGCCTTGGCGAGTTCCGCCGGCGGGACGCCGCAGCCCGAGACAGAAAGGCGCGGCGGCGCATAGCCCAGCCCGAACTTCGCGATCGACGCGTCGGTAATTCCGCGCGCGTGCAGCTGCTCGAGGATCTTCGGCGCCTGCCCGAGCTGGCCCGCGAACCACTTCGCGGCCGCGTCAATCACCTGGTCGACGCGCGCGCGATCGTCCTCGCGCCGCGCATCCTCGGGCGATCGTGCCGGCACTTCGATGCCGACCGACCCGGCCAGCTCGCGCACGGCGTCTATGAAGCCGAGCCCGCGCCCGTCCATAAGCCAGCGGATCGCGTCGCCATGCGCCCCGCAGCCGTGGCAATGGTAGAAGCCCTTTTCGTCGACCACGGTGAAGCTCGGCGTCTTCTCCTGGTGGAACGGGCAGCACGCCTTGAACTCGCGCCCAGCCTTGTCGAGCTTCAGCGTCTTGCCGATCACCGATGACAGGATGACGCGCGATTTGAGATCGTCGAGGAACTGTTGAGATAGCGCCACGCCCTACGGCTCCCGCTTCAGGCGGGCGCCGAGGCGCGGTGCGGTGGTATTTGGCGACACGTAATCCCCCCGAGAGTCACGGGCTAAAACAGAAGTTCGGCATTGGGAGCTGGCGGCTCAGCTTGGCGGCTCGCCCGCCCTAAATCTGCGCATCACCGCCACGAGCGCCCGTCGAAGGTCGAAATCCTCGGCGGCGTCATCGTCGTCGTCGAGGTGGTAGGCCGCGACGCTTTCAGCATCGGGAAAGCCGCACTGGCGGCATTCGTCGGGCAGCGACTCTTGGTCGGCGTCGGCCCGTGCGACCAGAAAGCCGCAGGAGCCGCACCAAAAGCCGTCTTCATTGGCATCCCAAAGGTCACTGCCGCCGCTCACGGCGCAGTCACCTCTTCACGAGCGCGCCAGCCGGCCTCGGTGTCGCCGAGGCGCATGTCCATCAGCTCTTCGCTCTCCGGAAAGAGATGCGCGTCGTTGACGATCATGCGGTAGAAGGTCGCCCACCACTCGCGAACGGCAGGGTCGTTGTGCTTGTAGCCGATGATCTGCGCGGCATGCATCAGATGCAGCTGGAAGTGGTGCGGCATTTCGTCGACGTGCCGGAGATAGACCTCCCGCATGTGGTCGAACTGCTCCTGCGGATCGCCGGGCACCACGTTGCCGCGCCAATAGAAGCCGCTGCCCACCGACCCGCAATATTGCTGCGCATGTTCCGGAGTGAACGGCCCGGTGAAGCTGCCGCCGCCAGGGCAGAAAGGCGTCGCGAACACATTGCGTTCGAACGCGCCGAACAGCACGCACCGGCGATACCAGCGCATGATCACCTTGATCGGATGATCCTTGCGCAGGCCGTCCGGCGCGCGAACGGCCGCGATCAACACCGACTGCTGCATGAAGGGCAGCGCGACCACCCACGGCTGAAGCACGCTCTGCGAGCGGGTCGGCGTGGTGGCTAAGCGAGACGCCGCGTCCCTGCAGGCGTCACGAAGGTCGAGATCGCCGGAGCCTTCAAGCAGGTTCGCCGCCTCACGAAGCTCAACGGAAATGTCTCTCGAATCGATATCGGTCATGCAGCGGCTCCGAAAAGAGGGCCTGCCTCGAGCTGGTCGACGGCAAGCGGGTTGATCCAGAGCACCTCGAGGCGCTCGGCGTTACGATGGGCGCGCGCCCGCGTGGTGACCCGGCGCCAGCCCCGCAGGGCGTCGTCATAGAGCGGGCTGTCGTAGCCGGAGATCAGCACCATGCTCCGCGAGGCGCGTGCAGCGTCGAGCAGCTCGACATGATCCTCGAGGCGCATTTCGCACGCATAGGTGTGATAGCCCTCGGCCTGCTTTGCCTTGTCGCTGCGCGTCTCGGGCAGGTACGGCGGGTCGAGATAGACCAGCACCTTGGGATCATCCCAATAGGCGACCAGGTCGAGCGCCGGGCGATTGTCGAGGCTGACTCCCCGAAGCCGGTCGATGATCGCCGAAAGCGCGATCGGGAAGTCCGCCCACTCGCCGGCGACACGCGTTCCGCCCGTCTTGCCGTCGCTCCTGAAGCCGGCCGCGCGGTCGACGCGCGTCCCGCGCGTGCCATGTCCCATGTGCGAGCGGACCAGCAGCCGGCGGGCACGCTCGACCGGATCGTCGGACGGCAGATGCGCGGCGAGGTATTCGGCGCGCGCGTAGGGTGTCAGCGCGACCTGTCGCACCAGCTCCGCACCTGCAGGCGACCGTAGCACCGCGAACAGGTTCACGAGTTCGCCGTCGATATCGTTATAGACTTCGGTCCGGCACCGATCTTTCTGGAGCAGCACAGCGGCCGCCCCGCCGCACGGCTCGACATATATGTCGTGCGCGGGGAAGTGCCCAATCACCCAAGGGGCAAGGCGCCATTTGCTGCCGAGATAGCGCAGCAGGGGACGGTGAGGACCGCTCACGCTTGCCCCCCCCCCAGCGTTGTCGCTGGCGACGATCGAGAGCGGCCGCATCATGCCAGCCCCTCGAACATGCCGCCGGGCGCCGCAACGGCGGTCGGATAGACGGGATAGTCGCCGGCGCGCTCGAGGCGGCGCCGGCACGGCGCGATCCAGCGCGCGCGGGTGTCGCCATCGCCATCCTTCAGCCAGACGAGCCAGGTATAGGCGGTGGCGGTGGAAGCCTTGGTGCCGGGCTTCTCGGCGAACGGATCGACCTTGCCGGCCTGCACCAGCCGCCCGCGCAGGATCACGACGCGCTCGACGAAGTGCAGCTCGAAATCGGGCGGCCGCTTCGAATAGAGGCTGTGATACCGGTTCTCGCCCTCAATGAAGGCGCAGCGGACGAACATGGCCACGGCCACACGCGCCCGGCCGAGCGCGACCAGGATAAAATCGTCGCCGAGGTTGAACGGCGGGTTGCCGACGACGAGGTCGACCATCGGCTCGGTATGACCGGTGGTAACGAAGTCGATCAGCTCCGGTTCGTCGGCAAGCGACCAGTCGGGATAGCGCATGACGTCGCTCGCGCGGACGCTGGCCAGCTGCTCGCGCAGCGGCATGACCATGTAGCCGCGATTGCAGCACGGCTCCCAGCCTTCCAGCTCGGCCAAGGGCAGACCGAGCGAGGCGAGGAACTCGAGCAGCGCCCGCGTTGCCCACGGCGGCGTGGGGAAGTCGTCGAGGCTGTCCATCGCCTCGGTCCGCTGCTGCATGACGGCGGGGGAGCGGTTCTGGCCGTTCATGCCGGAAGCTCCTGAAGCGCATGGGCATAGTCTTCGCAGCCGGCAACTCGGGCGGCCGCGTCGAGCGCTCGCGCGTGCTGAATGCCGTTCTCGCGCTTGATGCGCTTGGCCAGCTTTTTCAGGCCCCGGATCGTGGTTGGCACGGGTACGAGGATCATTCAGCTTCCTCCCCCGGAAGGTCGGCCGCATCATCCTCGGCGGGCAGGTTGACCGAGACTTCATGCCCAGCGGCCTCGCCGAGGAACTTGCCAAGCGCGCGCATTACCTCGGCCTTGGGCTTGGCGTTCTGCGGGCCTTTGACCTGGACGGCAGTGAAGTCGACGAGCTGCGCGGTGGCGAGGCGCTGGCCGTCGCGGCGGATCGAATAGAAGCGGTGCCCGGCCGACAGCTCGGCATGATAGCCGCCGACGCAATGCCGCATGCGGCGCCCTTCCTCGCGCAGCTCGAGCACGGATCGCAGCGCGACGAAGTCCAGGCCCGCGACGTTCGCCTCAAGGGGGAAGGGCGCGAAGTCGAACAGCTTGTCGGGCGAGAAGCCGAGCCGCGTGTTCTCGGCCGCCTCGGCCGCATGCTCGCGGTGCCAGGTGGTCGACCGCTCCCGTGCCTGGAGCCAGCTCCACCGCGGATTGAACGGGCGCCCCGGCGAGACGAGGAAATCGACCATGTCGCCGGCGTCGTCGACCTGCTCGCCGGCTGCGATGGCACGCGCCAGCGCCGGTGCCGCCCATGCGAATCGCTCGACATAGGCATCGCGGCCCATCGCGCGCATCTGCACGCGGCTGCGCGCGCGATCGTCGAACGCCTCGATCGCGCCCATCCAATGCGATTGCGCCATGCGCTCTTCGGGGATCGCCTGCGCCAGCTCCGATGGGCTGAGCATCAACGCCAGCCGGTCAAGGAACAGGTTCGCGCGCCGGCTGTCGATCTCGCAGGCGTGCAGTTGCCGCATGGGCAGCGGTAGCCCGAACTCGCGCATCAGCGTCTTGAGCTTCGTGCCCTTCCGGATCAGCGGGCCGAACCGATAGGCGAGCATCTGCGTGCGCGCCGCAGGAAGCTTCTTGCCGGCATCGGCGCGCCCCCGCACGCCCAACACCAACACCGGCGCCTGCTCGAGATAGGAGAGCGCGTGCTCGTGCATAACGGCCAGCAGCATCGCGAGCGGGTGCAGCGTCTTGTCGGGAAAGAGGTCGCACGCGGCCGTGGCCTGGCGCTCGACCCAGCCCTCGTTGACCACGAGGCCCGAGCGCGCCAGCTGCGGCATCATCCACGACAGGGCAGTGTACTTGTCACCCATCGCGGCGTTCACCGCGATTGAGCATGCCGAGCACGTTCGCGATGTGCTTGGCGTATGTCGCACCCGACATATAGTATTCGACCATCGGACCCTTGCGCTTCCGATAGCTGATCACTTCCTTTTCCCGCATCTGCTCGCGCACGGCCAACAGCACTATGCGGAGCGCCGCGCGCTGCTCTCGATCGAGCGATCGGAGCGCTTCAACCGCCGCCGGAAGACCCAGGATAGGATTGCGCACTTCGCGCCGAGACGAACGATCCGTCACGCCGCGACCTGCACGATCAGCCCATGCAGCGGGCAGGTGACCGTCCCGTCTTCAGCGACCACCATGTTCGAGAGGTCGGCCCGCCGATGCGGGCAAAGCTTGCGGCCATCGGGGCGGGCGATAGGTGCGCACTTGCCGAAGCGCTCGCGGAGCGCCTGGACCTGGTCAGTGTCGCCATCGATGTGCAGGCCAATGGCGCAGCTCTCGGCAAAGGCAGCGACCTGCCGATTGACGAGGTCCGCATCGCTAGTCGTCATTCGACCAGCCTGCACAGCAATCGAGACGCCGGCGCGATGCCGCGCGACATGCGCAAGCATCCCCGAACGCTCGGCAACGATCGTCTCGTTGCGCACGTCATCATGGGTGCGGCGACGGCTCACTCCGACGGCTCCGCCGCAATAACCTCGCCATTGCGCTGCTCGGTGAACCGCCAGGTGACGATATCGCTTTCACGCTCGCCAATGAACGAAGCCAGGGCGGCGTTCAGTGCTGCCGCCAGATCCTCGTGCGACAGATCGCCTTGGAACCCGTCCTCTCCAAAGCGGTCGCCGTTCTGCTCGGCAAACCGGTCGAACACTGCATCAAGCAGGCGATCGTCCGGCTCAAAAAGGTCGGTGATGAACGCACCGTCCTGCGTCGCTTCGACGATATGAATCGTCGCCTCCGATCCGAACTCGGCCCGCGCAGCAAGGATCACGGCGTCACGCGTGGCCTCATTGACGGTGTAGACTTCCGGCTTCCCCCAGTCCCCGGCACGAGGACCGCTGACCAGCTTTTCCATTTCGCCCGCCCACCAGCTCCACCGGCGGCCATCGCTGTTCTCGGCCGCATCAGTCATCGGAGCACCCGATCGAGATCCTGACCGCACTGCCCGCAACAGCCGTAAGCCACCGTGTCTGGATAGAGCGCATCGAAATACGCGCGGTGGCGTTCTCGCCACTTGCGAGCATAGCCGAGCCCTGCGAGGCGATCGTCGCCTTCCAGTCGATGGGCGCGAAGCGGCGGGCGTTCACGCCCCCCCGCCAGCTGGAGCACCTTCGATCTTACGGCCATGGTCAGCGCCTCCCAGGGATACGGGGTTTCGGTTCGCGGCACGGCGCGCAGCGGCCGCCGACCAGGCGCGGACTGTCGTCGCCGCATTCTTCGCATTCGCCAGCCACGCCGGCGGGCACGGGCTTGCGCGCGATGCGGATCGCGTCAGCCAGCATGGTCGCTTCATAGTGCTGCGCGAGATCGACCTGATCAGCCACGGGCAGTCTCCGGGGCGCTGCCACCGCGCGGCTTCATCTCGACGAAGCCCGGCGCGAGTTGCTTCAGGCAGGTCGCGCAGATCGGCTCGCCCGCCCTTTCGTCGCGCCGCCGCAGGCTGGCGATCGCCAGCCCGCCGCATTCGCAACGCTTCCCATCGGCACTCATGCTGCCTGCCTTTCGCTAGTGGACCAGATGCCATCGTCGGACGGCTCAAGATCGACGGGCTCGGCCTTGGCGGAGCCCTCTGCGGCCGCACCCCGCTCCGCGATCTCGAGCGATTCCAGGAAGGCCAGTTCAGCCCGCAGCTTCGCGATCAGCGCCGGGCGATACCGGGCGCGCTGCTGCTCACGGTAGATCAGCAGGCCCAGCCGCTCGCTTTCCTCATGGGTGAGCGGCCGACGCACCGAGAGTTCGTTGAGCGCGACCATCTCGGCGAGCTGATCGGCAACGGACTGCTGCGAGCGGGCGCGGACGATAGCGGCCATCACCGCGCCTCCGCCGTGCACTTGCCGGTCTCCAGGTCGGTGATCACCAGCGGCAGCAACGGCCCACGATTGACCCAGCGGATCACGCCGAGCCCGGCCAGCCGCTCGCGCCGATAGCGCACGGCGTCGGCGTTCTTTAGCTGCAGCCGCCGGGCCGCGCTGGCGTCCCCCGGCCAGGCGCTGCCTGCCGCGATCACGGCGCGGATCTCGCCCAGCACGCGCCGATCGAGGATATCGAGCACCTCGACATCGACTGGCGCGGGGACGAATCCGATCGCCAGCCGCTCCGCGACGAAGTCGAACAGCCTCGTGCCCGGTACGCGTGGCTGGAAGGTGGTGATCCGCTTTTGCGCGACCAGCCGCGCTGCCAGCAGGAACGTCGGATGCGCGCGCAGCGGCTCCGGCCCGCGGGCATAGGGCAGTCGATCGCCTTCGCCGGCCTGGTCAACCCAGGCCTCGAAGGCGTCCGCCGCGATCGGGATCGTCAGCGGCCCCACCTGGAAGCGAACAGCCTCAGCCACGAAAGGCACTCCGCAGTTCGGATTGGTGTGCCGGCGAGGCACAGTGGGCGGAGGGGGGTGCTTGCTGCGCCTCGCCGGACGCGCGCTCGCTCTCAGTGCGACCCGAGGGGGAGCGCGCGGGTAACTCTTCGCGGCACTGCGCGCGCAGTGCCGGGGTCTGTTCGATATGGGCCAGCCATGCGCCGGGATGGCTCCCGCCGTTCGCCGCATCGTCGATGAATACGGTCCCCCCGCGCATGGTCAGGCGCCTGCCTGATGCGCGCGGAAGCTGAGCGCGCTGAATACCGCCTCCACGCGCCGGGCTGAGTCCGCTACGCGGACGATATCCCTCGCCAGCATGACCGGGGCCTTAGGCGTGGGCGCGCGGAAGCCGAAGGGCGCGTCGCGCCACCGCTTCGGCGTATTCTGATAGAAGTGGTTATACGTGATGCGGCCATTGCTCCAGACGAAGATCTTCGAGCCCATGGAAGCGCCGGGCGTCAGGTCGCCGGCAAGCAGCCGCTCGACCGAGTTCGGGCCGAGCTTCACTTCCAGCTCGGCATACTTCATCCGGGGATCGGGCGCGGTGCCGATCACCCATGCGATGCGATGGGCGCCGCAATTCGGCACGGCACCGCGAAGGTCCATCAGCGCCATCAGGCGTCTCCCGCCATTGCTTGAAGTTGCCGGTCGAGCGCGGCGAGCACGGCCATTGCCTCGGCCACCTGCACGCGCGCCGCGGCGATCTCGTGCCGTTCATTCTTCTCGTCGGCGACCATCCCGCAGATGGCCTGCGTCACATCGGCCGCTTCACCGGCAAGGCGACCGACCGAGCCGATCAGGTCCTCTCGGCCCGGCGGCGTAGACGGAAGCGCCACGAACACGCCGCCCATTGCGAGGCAGAGCGCGCGTGTGACGTGGGGCCAGCCCTCACGATCGCGTGCGAGAGGCTCCAGGTCGGCGACCACGTCGATTGCGACATAGCGATCCGGGCAGCTGATGCTCTGCGCCTCGCCCAGCACGCTCTTGCCGACGCGGCAGAAGCCGGCAGCTGCCTCGAGCCCGCCGACGCCCTTGATCATTTCGGCCGTAGCGACCTTGAGGCTGATGCGCTCCGGCTTCATGCGGCGCCTGCCGGGGCGGAAATTTTCGCGATCTTTCCGGATGACCCGGCGCCCGCGTCGGCCGTAACGGTGTCGACATGATCGGCGCCGGCCTTCTCCGCATCCTTGCTCGCCATGAACTTGGCGATGCGGCGAAGCTTGATCAGGCCGGGGAGGCGCTGACCTGCGCGGAGATCGGAGAGGACGTTGGGATCGCCGACCGCATCGCGCCCAAAACGGGTCTCGGCCATGTCATGGCGCGCGATGAACGTCTCGATCTTGCTGACCAGCTCTTCGGGCGAGGGGATGTCCATGGTCGGCGTTGATATGTTGGCGGACGCTAACAATGCAAGCAAAAAGAGTTGGCAAAGGCTAACAGCGAATTTTTCCGATGTGTCAGCTATTGCCGACAACATGGAAAGAGACCCCCTATCGCTTTACGAGCGCCTGTTGGCGGTGAAGCCGGTCGGCTTGTCAGAGAACGGGTGGGCTACCCGCGCCCAACTCAATCGCAGCATCTTTGCCAATATCCGCACGCGAGGCGCGGCAAACCACAAGACGATCGAGAAGCTCCTCTCCGCGATCGGGGTAACGTTCGCCGAGTTTGAGGCCGGCTCTCGCGCTGAGGAAAAGGAGCCCTCGCCCGCCTCAGTGCAGGCCCCGCGCCTCGCCTTCCGCGGGGATGATCGCCCGCGCGATGTGCCAGTCATGGGAACTGCAGAATGCGCCGACCTGGAGTTCACCGGGGAAGATGCAAGCGTGTGGGTTGAGACGATGATGCTCGACAACGAAGTCGTCGATCACGTTCGCCGACCGGCTTCGCTCGACAACCGCCGTGACGTGTACGCGATCTACTTCACTGGCACGTCGCTCGAGCCCCGCTATGAGCCTGGCGAAGTGGCGTATGTCGACCCAAAGCGAACACCTAAGGCGAGGGAATACGTGGTTGTGCAGCTGCGCAAGCCGGAGGATGACGGAGAGCGCATTTACAAGGTGCTGGCGAAGCGTCTGGTCAAGGCCACGTCTTCATACATCGAACTTGAACAGTTCAACCCGTCGATCTCTTTCCGGGTCGATCGGAAGGACGTAGCTCACATGCACCGGATCATCCCCTGGGAGGAACTGGTCGCCTTCTAAGGCTTTCAGCTTTTGCCAACAATGTGATTGACTGTTAGCATATGCTAACATTATGCAGGCCTCCGAACTGATCGGAGGCAAGCATGTCGTCACATCCGGAAACCACCATCACCGCACTGCTCAATGCGCACGTGTTGGCAGAGCTTGATCGCGAGCCCCTCAGCACCGCGCAGGTCGTCGGTCGCCTTGGCTTCCTCGCCACGCCCGAGCTCAAGCGCGAGATCGAAAGCCTGTTGGCCCGCGCCGGTTTCGAGCGCCGCGAGACGACGCTGCTCGATGACGGCGACGTCCCCTTCAAGGTCTACCGTTGGCATGCAGGCGCATCCCGGCGACGGCTTCACCAGGGGCAGGCCTATGTAGGCCAGCCAAACCCGGGCGCCTCCATTCCGCTGCCCAGTGCGCCGCCATCCCCGGCCTCTCCCTATGGCAAGTGCGCATGCGGCAAGCCGGCCGATGCGATGGTCCGGCAGATCTTTCAGCAGCCGCAGCCCGCTTGCGCAGCCTGCGCGGCGAGGCTCGGCGTGCATGGCGTGATCCCCCTGCACCTGCTCAACGAGTTGCCCGACACTTTCCGCATAGAGCATGCGATGCGCGTGCTGAACTACGGCGGCACCGGTCTCGGCCTCGCCCGCACGCTCAGCGACTTCGGCTTCCATCGGCGGCGCGACGGCGATGGGTTCGTCTGGCAGCGCCCGCGCATCGCGGCATAGACCGATGCAGCGCCGCCGCTCCAAGCCGCGCCCGTGCTGCCGCCGCAAGGGCTGCAGCCGACCACGCCGCCGCGATGACACGTTCTGCGCCCGGTGCTGGGGGGCGGTCCCGAGCTGGATCAGGCAGGCCTTGGCCGCCGCCGGCCGTGCCCGCGACACCGCCAAGCAGACAGAACTTTGGATCAAGGCCAGCGACGCGGTGAAGTCCGCGATGCCGACCCATTCAACAACCCCTCCCCACACGGACAGCCAGCGCGCCTACGCGCGCACCGCCGAGATCCTGGGCGAGCACGACGAGATCGAGGCAGCAGAATGAACGATACGCGCGAATTTCGGCGTCTGTGTCAGGTCGCCGCTTCTCAGGCCGCCGCCATCGCGGAGAGCATGCTTTGAGCGCTCGCGCCGGCTTCACGTCCAACGAGATCGTATTCCGCCACGGCCATATGGCCTGCGGGATCGGTGTTTGCGCCAAGGGCGTCAACAAGGCGAACCCGCGCGTCGGGCCGCTGCGCGGCCGCTTCGAATGCGCGGGCGGTATCGACGTCGATCCCGGTGCCATCCGCAATTTCGAGCGCATGACAGGCGTCAAGGGCACCGTCATGGACCTGTTCGACGAGCAGCAATATCGCGAGTTCCATGGCATGGCGCCGCCGGCGGGATGGAGGGAAGCCACCCCTGCCGATATTCGGCGTGTGTTCGGCAGGCTCGACCTGCTGTTTGCGACCTATCCCTGCAAAGGCTTCTCCGGCCTGTTGTCGGCGGCGGCGGCCGACAGCGTAAAATACGAGGCGCTCAACCGCCTCACCAAGCGCGGGATGCACCTCACGCTCGAGGCGTATAAGGACGATCCCGTTGCGATCGTCGCGTTCGAGAATGTGCCGCGGATCGCCAGCAAGCGCGGCGCCAAGTTCCTCGCCGAGATCGACGCGATCTACACGGCCTATGGCTATGTGATCGCCGACGTCGAGGACTGCATCCACGATTGCGGCGAGCTCGGCGGCCTCGGCCAGAGCCGCAAGCGCTTTCTGCGCCTGTTCCGCCACCCGGCCAAGGTGCCGAACTTCATCTATCAGCCCGAGAAGAAGCGCCTGCGCGGCGTGGGCGAGATCATCGGCAAGCTGCCGCTGCCCGGCGACCCCGCCGCCGGCATCATGCACCGCGTCCCCGAGCTTCAGTGGAAGACGTGGGTGCGTCTCGCCTTCGTGCCGGCGGGCAAGGATTGGCGCGCTCTCAACGATCTCGCAGTGATCGACGGTCGACTCCGCGACTTCGGGATCATGCCCGACCAGGAGCTGCGCAACGGCGTCCTCGGCGTGATGGGTTGGGACGAGACCGCCGGCACGATCGTCGGCAACCAGCGCTCGCCGCTGCACGGCCGCCACAGTGTGGCCGATCCCCGGATCGAGTCGACGCTCGAAGGATCGGGCCGTCTCGGCGTCCGGGCTTGGGACGAGACCACAGGCACGGTCGCCGGCGCATCGCGCCCCGACAATGGCGCATTCAGCGTTGCTGACCCGCGCCCCGGCTATGGCGGCAACACGCACCACAACATTCTGTCCGTCACCCCGTTCGACGAGCCCAGCAAGACGGTGACCGGCGCTGCGCATGTGGCCGGCTCAGCCCTGAGCGTGGCCGACCCACGCGTCGACGGACACCCCAAGAGCGTGCAGCTCGGCGTCCGGCCGTGGGATCAGCCCGCACCCTGCATCAAGGGCGACGTTTCGGTCGGCGGCGGCCCCTACGCCGTCAGCGATCCCCGGATCGAGGGCAAGCCCCGCTTCAACAACGTCTTCCGGATCGTGCCGTTCAGCGAGCCCTCGCCGGCTGTGGCCGGCCCCGGCGGCCCAGCGGGCGGCCTTGCCGTCGCTGATCCGCGTTCGCCGGGCAGCTTCGGGGGCGCCGGCAAGTATCGCGTGACCGACATGGCCGAGCCCGCCGGCACGGTCATCGGCGGCAGCACCACGGGGCAGGGCGCCTTCGCGGTCGCCGATCCTCGGCCGACCCATGGCCAGGGCGCGCACCACAACAAGATGAAGGTGGTTGCCCATGACGCCCCGGCGCCGACCGTCACCGGTTCGGATCGCGTCGGATCGGGCGCGCTCTCGGTCGCAGACCCGCGCCCTATCGGCCTCTCTAATCCGGAGCGCAGCAGCTACCTTACGCAGGCGCATTACGGCGTGGTCGCGTGGGACGAGGCAACGGGCACGGTCCCCGGTCACGCCAAATATGATCGCGGCCGCTGGTCGGTTGCCGACCCTCGCGAGGCAGAGCCCGAGCCGATCGACGCACTGCCCGAGCCCAAGGATCGGCTTGTCGCTCGCATCATCGCGCGCGACGGCACCTGGCATCGTCCCTTCACCACGCTCGAGCTGGCCGCGCTCCAATCGCTCTTCGATCCGGAAGAGGTGTTCGACTTCGACCTTGAAGGCGGCTCGGACGCCACCAAGCGCGAATGGATCGGCAACGCCGTGCCGGCGCTCGCCGCAAAGGCGATGGCCGAAGAGATCGGCGAGGCCCTGCTGCTCGCCAGCCTCGGCGAGACGTTCACGCTCTCCAGCAAGGCGATTTGGGTATCGCCTGTGAAGATGGCGCTGGCGATCGACGGGCGCCAGGTCGCGCGCGATTGGGACGCCGAGGGGTGGAACGCGTGATCGTCAGTGCCTCCGAGAACGCCCCGCCGCACGACGAGGCAGCATGGCGCCGCGACTGCATCCGGCGGGACTGGCCGGGACTTGCAGCGGCCGCCGAGCACCTGCTTGCCGTGCGCCTGAAGGGCGATCCGGCGGCGGTGCAGGCCAAGCGGTTGACCCAGCTCGAGGCGCAGAACCGCGAAGCGACCATGCGCGACCTCGCGGCGATCTGGCAGGCCGTCGTCGACAAGCAGGACTTCCCGGAGCTGAGCGTCGGGCACGCCGCGATTTGGGCAGACCTCAAGGGTGCGGCCGCGTCATGGGCGAAGATCGCCGCCGGCCGTCCGGGCGATCAGGCAACCGCCGACCTGGTGACGCGGGTCGAAGCGCTTGCGTGGTATCACCAGCCGGTCACCGACCTCGGCACGCCGATGATCGTGCTGTGCCACCGGGTCAATCAACACTGGCGCCAGGTCCACGCCAGCCGCCCCGCCAAGCCGACGCCGGCCCCTGCGCCAGCCATGCCGCCCGCGCCGAAGCTGCGCCAGGAGGCGCTGTTCTGATGGCTAGAGCACCCTCGTTACGAGGCTGCCCGGAGAAGCGGCACAACCGCATGCCCGGCCAGCAGATAGGCGGATGGCCGCCGCGCCCGTGCCCCGAGTGCATGCGGCTCTTTGAGCCGAAGGTCGCCAACCAACTCTTCTGTTGCCCGCAGCACAACAACGACTTCACCAATCGTGGAACGAAGCGCGGACGCGTGCTCACTCCGCTAGCGATCGTGGCTCGCGTTACGCGCAATGGAACCCAGGGCAACCAGGAGGCGCGGGAAGCCGGCCGCAAGGCGAGCAATGCCCACAACGCGCTGGTGAAGCGCTACCGGGACGAAGACCGTGCTGCCGGCCGTATGGAGTGGACCGAATTCCATATCCGCCGCTTGGCGCTTGGCTTCGATCCGCTCGCATGAACGCGCTCCTACTCACCGAAGAACAGGCAGCTGAGCGCCTCAGCCTCTGCACCAAAACGCTCCGAAAAGAGCGTAAAGCGGGGCGCCTGCCCTACATCTTGATCGGTCGCGCGGTTCGCTACACCCTAGACGATCTTGAGTCGTTCATCGCCCGCGCGCGCCAGGACACGCCAGCATGTCAGTCTACAAGCCGAAAAACTCGCCGTACTTCCAATACGACTTCATCTGGAAAGGTACTCGCTTTCACGGCTCGACAGGGCTCAAGAGCAAGCGCGAAGCCCTAGCCTACGAGTCTCGCGTCCGCAGCGACGCCATCCTCGGCGCGCGCGAGAAAGAGCCGATCACCGTTGATGAAGCCTGCGGGCTTTACCAGGATCACGCCGAGAAGCTCGATAGCTGGCCAAACATCCGATACATGCTCGAAGCCTTGGTGGAAGGGCTAGGCCCGAGCAAGCTGCTTGCTGACATCACCCAGCTCGATCTTCAACGCTACTTCGCCGGCCGCCGGAATGGCCGGGCCAACAGCAGCGTGAACAAGGAAATCGAGAACTGTCGCGCCGTGTGGCGCCGTGTCGAAGCCGCGAAGGTGTACGAGTTTGGCGACATGCCCGCCTGGTCGAAGCTGATGCTGCGGGTCGGCGAAAAGCCGCCGCGCGAGCTGACAATCGCCGAAGAACCGAAGCTCTTCGAGCACCTGCGAGCCGACATGGTCGACGTATGCGACTTCGCGCTTAAATCTGGTTGGCGGCAGTCCGAGGTTTTCGGCCTCCGCTGGAAGGATCTCGATCTCGATGCCCGCCAAGCCGTCACGCGCATCAAAGGTGGCGACATCGTCCGCCGTCCGCTTACCCCGACCCTGATCGCCATCATCGCCAACCAGCCGAAGGTCTGCCCGTTCGTCTTCACCTTCGTCTGCCAGCAGAACAAGGCCGCCGTGGGCAAGGACAAGCTCGGCCGCGCGCAGCCTGGCCGCCGCAAGGGCGAGCGCTATCCGATGACGAAGACGGCATTTCGCGGTGCGTGGGCAGATGCGAAGAAAGAGGCCAAGGTCGAAGATCTCCGCTTCCACGATCTCCGCCACACGCGCGGGACGCGCATCGTCCGTGCCACCGGATCTCTAGCGGCAGCGAAGGAGGCGCTGAAGCATCGCCACATCAAGACGACGCTCCGCTACGCGCACGTGCTGGACGAGGACGTGCGGAACGCGCTGGATGCATCCGAGTCCCGGATTATTCCCGAAGCGAAGGCCGCGAAGAAGCGGAAAGCCTAGGATTTCTGCGGCTGAGAGCCCGGTAGAGCGCAGTCGTGTAAACGAGATGCTCTACCAACTGAGCTAAGCGCCCGGGCATGATGCCGGTGGCGCCCCGATGCCAAAGCCCGGGCCTCGGGGCAAGCCCCCAGTGCCGGGCTAGACCAGGCCGAGCCCCGCGCGACGCACCGCGCCGACATAGGCGCGCATGCCCGCAAGCGCCTTTTCGCTCAGCACGATATAGGCACGGCGGCGATCGCCCGGATCCGCCTCGCGGCCAAACAAGCCGGCCTCGTGCATGGTACCGATCCAGCGCAACGCCGTGGTCGGCGGCACTGCAGCCGCGATGCACAGGCTGGAAACGGATACGCGCCGGCGCTCGAGACTGGCCGCAAACAGGTCGAGCAGCATGTCCCAGGCAGGATCGGCGAACAGCTCCGCTTCGAAATATTGCCCGCGCAGGCGGCGTGACCGGATCACGGCCCGAATCTCCGCCGAGGCGATATCGGGGCCCGGCTCGTCCGGCCCGCGATAGCCCAGGTCAGGCGCACGGACGCCCGTCCGTCGTTCGATCTCGTCCTCTTCGGCCAGTTCGCCTCGCGTCAGCCGTGCCAGCGCATCGGCGATCCGCGCGACTTCCTCGTTGAGCCGGCGCAGGCGCGCGGTCTCCGTATCGCGGGTGACATCAGTCCACGAAGCGTGCGGCGTCGCTTCGCCCCGTGCACGCGCCAGCACCAGCGCGGCGAGCAGTTCGGATGCGCTCGGGTCGCAGAGAAGCTGGGTGCGCGGGACACCGAGCAAGGGGCCGGCGAGGTCGATCCGATCCGCCGAGAAGATCGCGACAAGCGCCGGTCCGGCGTGGCCATCGCGTGCCGCCAGGGTATCGAGCAGCGACAACAACGGGGCTTCCGCAACCGCGCGTGCATCGAGCAGGACAAGGTCGAGCCGCGCCGCGTCGAGCAGCGGCAGGGCACCGTCTGGATCAACCATGTCGCGGATCCGGATTCCCGCCGTGGTCGCTGCCTCCACCAACTCGGCACTGCCCGCGCCCGTAACGAGCAGCGCGTTGAACGCCTGCGCCAGCGTGTCGCGGGTCGGGAAAGGGGCCGCGGAGGGGTTCGCCATCGCCTGCTCGGGTAGAATGTCCCGGAGAGGCCCAACCTCCGAAACGGATTGCTCTATCCGCTCCGTTTCGGAGCTTGTGGCGCGACCCGGACAGGCGACCGAATCATTGCCTGTCCGTTCCGGATCAGTCCACGACTGATCCGTCGGATTCGGCTGCAAATACCGACGCTTCGCTCTCATCGCCGAGAAGTTCCCGGGTCGCGCTGGCAAGCAGCCCCGGGCCCAGCGCCAGCCCCGCGGCGAAGAACACCGCGCCCACCACGCCGAACAGGATCTGGGTGACCAGCGGCATGGCGAATTGCCGGGCAGCAAATGCTTCTGCGGCAGCCCGCATCTGCTCCTGATCGCCATTGGCGGCGATCAGCGCGGCGAAATAATCCCCCATCACGAAGGACACCACGATGCCGATCGCAACAGCGAAGATCAGCGTGATCAGGAAATAACAGGCGAACAGCATCCAGAAGCGGCCACGGGTCAGCTCCCAGGCAGCATCGACGCTGATCCGCCGGCGATGGAAGGTAAGCGGGAAGATCAGCGAGATGCGCACCTCCGCCCAGACCACCGCGCAGACAAAGGCGAGGAACAGCAGGAACGAGATCGCCCCCGTGATCATGCCCGTGCCCAGCGCGAAGCCGAGCACCGTGATGACCAGCAGCAGCAGCAGCTCACCCACCAGGATCGCGGCAAAGGCGGCGACGCAGACCATGATGACCAGCCCAAACATGCGGAACTCGTCCATCCCGATCCGCATGAAGGCGAAGCCGCCCTCCTGCGGGCGCAGCATCACGCGGAACACCGCGTTCATCAGCACCACGACGAGGAATAGCAGCAACAGGTTCATGAGCAGCATGAGGCTGAACATCGGCCCTGCCCATACCGACATCGCCGTGCTTGGATCCGCGGATATGGGCATGACCGTGCCGGCAACCACGAAGCCCATCACCAGCGAGATCGCGAGCGCGCCGACACAATAAGTCACTGCCCAGATCGCCACCGAGCCGGGGCGTTCGCGCAGCAGCCCGAACGCCCCACCCAGAATCGAACCAACGCTCGCCATGCCAAGTCCCCCATTCGTTCCCGGCATCCGCGTCAGTCGAGGCTCTTAACGATCTCCTCGACCATCTTCTTCGCGTCGGCCAGCAGCATCATCGTGTTGTCGCGGTAGAACAGCTCGTTGTCCACACCGGCATAGCCGACGCCGCCCATCGAGCGCTTGACGAAAAGCACCGTCTTGGCTTTTTCGACATCGAGCACCGGCATGCCGTAGATTGGCGACGACTTGTCGGTCTTGGCGGCCGGGTTGGTCACGTCGTTGGCGCCGATGACGAAGGCGACGTCGGTCTGAGCGAACTCGCTGTTGATGTCCTCCAGCTCGAACACTTCGTCATAGGGCACGTTCGCTTCGGCGAGCAGCACGTTCATATGGCCCGGCATGCGTCCCGCAACCGGATGGATCGCGTATTTCACGCGGACACCGTGCTCCTTGAGCTTGTCGCCCATCTCACGCAGCGCATGCTGTGCCTGAGCGACCGCCATGCCGTAACCGGGCACGATGATGACCTGCTCGGCCTGGCTCATCAGGAAGGCCGCGTCCTCCGCGGAGCCGCGCTTCCACGGCCGGTCGATCGCCGCCGCACCACCGCCCGCGTCCGCCGTCGCGCCGAAGCCGCCGGCGATCACGCTGATGAAGCTGCGGTTCATCGCGCGGCACATGATGTAGCTCAGGATCGCACCCGAGGAGCCGACCAGCGCTCCGGTGATGATCATCGCCGTGTTGTGCAGGGTGAAGCCCATCGCCGCCGCTGCCCAGCCCGAATAGCTGTTGAGCATCGACACCACGACCGGCATGTCCGCACCGCCGATCGGCACGATCAGCAGGAAGCCGATCACGAAGCTGAGCGCAGTAACGGTCCAGAAGACCCAGGGGCTCTGGTCGGTGACGAAATAGCCGACCAGACCGAGAATGCCGGCCAGCACGGCCAGGTTGATGACATGGCGCCCCGGCAGCAGGATCGGCTTGCCCGACATGTTGCCGTTGAGCTTGAGGAAGGCGATCACCGAACCCGAGAAGGTGATCGCGCCGATCGCCACGCCCAGGCCCATCTCGACCCGGCTGACGCTTAGGATTTCGCCGTCCGCCCCCAGGATACCGAAGGCGGCAGGATTGAGGAAGGCCGCCGCCGCGACCAGCACCGCCGCCATGCCGACCAGCGAGTGGAAGGCGGCGACGAGCTGCGGCATCGCGGTCATCGCGATCCGGCGTGCCGTCACGAAGCCGATAATGCCGCCGATCGCGATCGCCGCGCCCAGTTCGATCGGGCTGGCGATCTCGTGCGTGATCAGCGTGGTGATCACGGCGATGCCCATGCCGAGCATGCCGAGCCGGTTGCCCCGCCGGCTGCTCGCCGGGCTGGAGAGCCCGCGCAGCGCGAGGATGAAACAGATGCCCGCCACCAGATAGGCAAAGGCGACCCAGGGATTGATTGCTGCCCCCTCGTGCATCGGCTCAGCCCTTCTTCTTGTACATAGCGAGCATGCGCTCGGTGACGGCAAAGCCGCCGAAGATGTTCACGGATGCCAGCGCCACGGCGACAAGGCCGAGCCACTTGGCAACCTCCGAACCGGTTGCAGCCGACGCGATCAGCGCGCCGACGATGATCACCGAGGAAATCGCGTTGGTCACCGCCATCAGCGGCGTGTGCAGTGCCGGCGTGACCGACCAGACCACGTAATAGCCGACGAAGCAGGCCAGTACGAAGATCGACAGGATCGAGATGAAGTCCATGTCTTGAGCCTTCCAAACTTCACGAAGCTTCCACGCGCAGCGACTGATCGCGGAAGCCTTGTTCGCCGTCCCCACGCCGAGACTAACCTTCGGCGCCATGCGGGACGGAGTTATCAACCTGCGGCGAGCAGCCGTTCGTTCACTACCTTGCCGCCCTGGGTGAGGCGGATGGCGTTGCCGATTTCCTCGTCGAGGACCGGCTTGCCCTGCTCCTTGTTCCAGAAGGCGGATAGGAAGTTGAACAGGTTGCGCGCGAACAGCGCCGAGCTGTCGGCGGCGAGACGCGACGGCACGTTCCTGTGCCCGACGATCTTCACGCCGTGGATCGTCACGATCTCGCCGGCGACCGCGCCTTCGACATTGCCGCCGGCCTCGACCGCGAGGTCGACGATCACGCTGCCCGGCTTCATCGTGGCGATCTGGGCATCGCTGATCAGCCGCGGCGCGGGGCGCCCCGGGATCAGCGCGGTGGTGATGACGATGTCCTGCTTGGCGATATGCGAGGAGACGAGCTCGGCCTGGGCGGCCTTGTACTCGTCGCTCATCTCGGTGGCATAGCCGCCGGTGCCTTCGCCCTCGATGCCCTTCACCGCCTCGACGAAGATCGGCTTGGCGCCGAGCGACAGGATCTGCTCCTTGGTCGCCGCGCGGACGTCGGTCGCTGAGACCTGCGCACCGAGGCGACGCGCGGTGGCGATCGCCTGCAGGCCGGCGACGCCCACGCCCATGACGAAGACCTTGGCGGCCGAAACGGTGCCCGCCGCGGTCATCATCATCGGGAAGGCGCGGCCATATTCGGCCGCGGCGTCGAGCACTGCCTTGTAGCCCGACAGGTTCGACTGCGAGGACAGGATGTCCATCGACTGCGCGCGCGTGATGCGCGGCATGAACTCCATCGCCAGCGCCTCGAACCCGGCCGAGGCATAGGCATCGACCCGGGCGCGTTCGCCGAACGGGTTCAACCCCGCGACGATCCAGGCACCGGGCTTCGCGCCGGCAAGGCCGGCCGGATCCGGCCCCTGCACGCCGAGCACGATATCGGCATCCTTGAGCGTCGCCGCCCGCGCGCCAACGGTGGCGCCGGCATCGGCATAGGCCTGGTCGGCGATCGATGCATCCGCGCCCGCACCGGCCTCGACCGACACTTCGGCACCGAGCCCGACGAACTTCTTCACCGTTTCCGGAGTCGCGGAAACACGCCGCTCGCCGGCGGCGGCTTCCTTCAGAACCGCGATCTTCACTTGGCGGAGATCAGGAAGACGACGAGTGCAGCGATCAGGGCAACACCGACGGTGCCCCAGGTCATCATCGCCTTGAAACCATTCCACGTCTGCTCGTGCGCCTTGAGCTGCGCGGCATTGTCACCGGTGTCAGCCATTCGTCTCTCCCCTGAAACTTTATGCAGCGACTGTAGCCCCCAGCGCCGCCTCCCTCAACCCCGCCGCAGCTTCAGCAAGCTTAAGCCCGCCTTTACCCATCTGCTTTATCACGGTCGGCCTGAAACGGGACAGTAGGGACATGGAAGAGCGATGACGCGCAACGGCCAGCGCCTCCTGATGCTGATCGACGATGAGCCGGCCCAGCGCCGCCTCGTCGCAGCAATTGCCGCGCGCCGCGGCTGGAAGACGATCTTCGCGAGCGAGGCCGAGACCGGCATCGCCACGCTGGGCACGCCCGACGGGATGGCGCTCGACGCGATCATCCTCGACCATGCATCGCCCGACGCCGATGCGGCGGCGCTGATCGCCGAGCTGCGCGAGCGCCGGCCCCAGCTGCCGATCCTGATGCTCACCGCCAATGGTTCGGTCGCCAACGCCGTCAACGCGATGCGTGCCGGCGCGACCGACTTCCTGGTCAAGCCGCTCGCCGCCGAGCGCCTGCTCGCCGCGCTGGAAGCGGCCGTCGGCGGCAAGACCGCGGGCGAACTGCGCCCGCTCACCGAAAAGCTCTCCGCCCCGCTCGCCTTCGACGAGATCGTCGGCAGCGCGCCGCAGTTCCGCGCGGCCCTGGCCATCGCGGCCAAAGCTGCCCGTGCCCGCGTGCCCGTGCTGATCGAGGGCGAGAGCGGCGTCGGCAAGGAAGTGGTTGCCGAGGCGATCCACGCCGCCTCGCCGCGCAACAAGAAGGAAATGATCTCGATCAACTGCGGGGCGATCCCCGCCAACCTGGTCGAGAGCGAGCTGTTCGGGCACGAGAAGGGCGCCTTTACCGGCGCCTTCGAGCGCAAGATCGGCCGATTCGCCGACGCCGATGGCGGCACCATCTTCCTCGACGAGATCGGCGAGATGCCGCTCGACGCGCAGGTCAAGCTGCTGCGCGTGCTCCAGTCGGGCGAGATCCAGCCGATCGGCGCGCGCCATGCCCGCGAAGTCGATGTCCGGGTGATCGCCGCGACCAACAAGACGCTGCAGGCCGAAGTCGAGGCCGGACGCTTCCGCGAGGACCTGTATTACCGGCTCAATGTCGTCCAGGTGACGATCCCGCCGCTGCGCGAACGCACCGGCGACATCCCCGCGCTTGCCCGCCACCTGCTCGCCCGCATCGCCGACCAGCCGGGCCTGCGCGAGCTCGGCATCACCGACGACGCGCTCCAGCTGCTGGGCAGCTATGACTGGCCGGGCAATGTCCGCCAGCTCCAGAACGCCCTGTTCCGCGCCTCGGTGCTTTGCGACAATGACGGGCTGACCCGCGCCGATTTCCCGCAGATCGCCCAGCTCGCCGCCGGCCGCCCCATGGGCAATGGCCATCAGGCGCCCGGCGCGAACAATGCCGGTGTCACCCTGTTCCGCCCCGACGGCAACCTGCGTGCATTGGACGAGATCGAGGCCGATGTGATCCGCCTGGCGATCGGCCATTATCGCGGACGGATGACCGAGGTGGCCCGCCGGCTCGGGATCGGGCGCTCGACGCTCTACCGCAAGCTCGGCGAGCTGGGGATCGACCAGAGCGCCGCCTGAGCCTAGCCTGCGGCCATGCTGGCCGAGGCGCTCCACTTGCTCGAACGGGCCGCCGAACCGGGGGTGGCCGAAGGCATGCCGCGCTTCGGCATCGCCACGGCGGACCGCGTGATCGGCATCAGGGTCGGCACCCTCCGCGGCCTCGCCAGGACGCTCGGCCGGAACCAGGCACTCGCCGAGCAGCTCTGGGATGCCGGCATTTACGAAGCGCGGCTGCTCGCCTGCTTCGTCGGCGAGCCCAAGACCCTCACTGCCGAAGGCATGGACCGCTGGGCAGCGGGTTTCGACAATTGGGCGACCTGCGACACCGCCTGTTTCGACCTGTTCGACAACAGCCCGCTGGCCTGGGACGCCGTGTACCGCTGGGCTGGCGACGAGCGCGAATTCGTCCGCCGCGGCGCCTTCGCGCTGCTCGCCGGGCTGGCGTTGCACGCGAAGAAGCTGCCGGACGCCCCGTTCCTCGAGGCGCTGCCCCTGATCGAGGCCCAGGCCGGCGACGACCGCAACTTCGTCAAGAAGGGAGTGAGCTGGGCGCTGCGGGCGATCGGCATGCGCAACCCCGCCCTGCACCGCTCGGCCGGCGAACTCGCCGAGCGGCTCTCCGCCGCGCCGCTTCCCGCCGCACGCTGGATCGGGCGGGACGCGGCACGCGACCTGGCGAGGCCGGCAGCCAGGCGGAAGGCCGGGCTCGGCTAGAGCATCAGCCAGTTCCACAGCAGCCGGCCGGGCAGGAAGGCGAACAGGCCGGGCAGCAGCAGCGCGCCCGCATACATGCCCCACATGTGCCGCTTGTGCGCGGCGATGTCGCCGGCCCGTGCGGCGCGGACCGCGCGGTAAAGAGTGACGAATACCAGTGGCACGAACAGATGGATCCAGCCGAACTGGCCATGGTTCATGTTGCGGATGAAGATCGCCGAGCCCGCCGCGACCAGCATCAGCACACCCCAGATCCGCCCGAGCAGCTTGTGCGTCGCGTCGCCCTTGCGCGCCAGCAGCACCCATAGGCCTAGCGGGATCGCCGGCAGCACGCTCGACAGATGGATCAGCACCGCGACCTGCTTCGCTTCATAGGTCGACGGCGTCACCCCGATCAGCACCCGCGCCACCGCGACGATCGTCGCGCCCGCCAGCACCGTGGCGACTGCGAGCATCGCCCCCTTGGCGAAACCCGACAGATCCTTCGTCCCGCCCATCGCACCTTCCCGAACTCCTGCATGACTGGCCATTGCTTGCCTCCCGACGCTATTGGCGGGACCAGCATGGCCGGCGGCGACGGCCGGACAATCGCGTCTGCGCCGCCGGGCCGATTGCTGCGTGGGCGGGCAGCGATGCTCTGGGCGCTGCCATTTGGCGAAGCGCGAACGGGACGGGGGACGAACGGGTTTGGGCAGCGCACGGCGAATCCTGATCGACTGCACGATCATCCTGGGCGTGGGCGTGGTGCTGGCGCTGATCGGCCCGTTCGGGAGCTTCGCGGCGCCGTTCGGCCTCAGGCTGCTCTACTGGCTGGCGATGAGCTATGCCGGCTACTTCCTCTATTTCCCGGCGATGCGGGCGGCGAGCATCTTTGCGCCTCGGCTCGACCTGCCCGAATGGTCGCTATGGGCGGCAGCCTGCGTACTTGCGAGCGTGCCGATGAGCGTGGTGGTCTGGGCCGCCAATCTGATCTGGCATCCGGGGCGTTGGCTGCCCCTCGAGCAATGGATCGCGCATTATTTCAACGTGGCATTGCTGGCCGGGCTGGTCTGCACGCTGTTCTGGTTCACCCGCCAGCGGCGCCTTGCCAGGATCGCGCCGGCGCCCGAACCGGAAGCGCCGACCAGCGAGCCCGGCCTGCCCCGGCTGGCCGAGCGCCTGCCCCCGCACCTGCGCGCGGCACCGATCGCGCTCGAGATGGAGGACCATTATGTCCGCGTCCACACGCGGCACGGCTCGACCCTGTTGCTGATGCGGATGCGGGATGCCGTGGCCGAGCTGGACGGCATGCCGGGCGCGCTGGTCCATCGCAGCTGGTGGGTGGCGCGCGAAGCAGTGACCGGCACCCGGCGCGACGGACGCAATGTCCGGCTGCTGCTGACCGGCGGGATCGAGGCGCCGGTGGCGCGCGCGCAGGCACCGGGGCTGGAAGCCGCGGGCTGGTTCTAGGCGCTCCAACACGGCGGAGGTCGCGACTCGCCAAAGTACACAAAGTACAGGCCAAGAGCCGGTTTTACGGCCCGCAATCTTCCCTGATTCCCCGGGTTAGGCGCGCATCCCGCAATATTGTTGCGCGCGCGTGATCCTATGTTCCTGCAGCCTCAGAGAGCGGCCGGCCAGGGACCGGCCGCCCGAGACGAGCAGGCGAAATCCTACATTGCAAGCCGCCCTAGCGGACCGCGACCAGCTTCGCCCTGGAGAGGTGCCAGTTCACATCGGCCGGATTGGCGCTCACCCCGGCAACGACGCGGTGGAGCGTGTAGCTGCCGCGGAAATGCTGGCGCTTGCCGTTCTTGAGCGTGGCATAGACATCGACCGGCACGGTGATCCGGCGCTGGCTCATGCCCGCATCGGCGTTGATCGGATTGCGCGTCTCGACCCGGCTGTGCGCCGTCGCGGCGAAGCCCTGGCGGAACGCGGCGAAGCTCTTGCCGCTGGCCTGGCCGCCGCGATCCCACAGACCATAAGCGGTGCGGAAATCGCCGCGTTCGATCGCAGCGTAATAGGCCTGGACCGTATCGCGGGCATCCTGCGGGCCCGGCTCCCGGGCAAGTGCCGGCATCGGCGCGGCGACCAGGGCGAGGGCAAGGGCGAGACGCATGGTTCTTCTCCGTTTCTCTAGCGGGCGATCAGCGCCGAATCGCGCAGGCCACGCCAGACCCTCAACGCCTGAACCGTCTCGAATACATCATGAACACGGATGAGTTGCGCCCCGGCATCGGCACCCTTGAGCGCAAGCGCCAGGCTGCCGCCGAGCCGCTGATCCGCCGGCGCTTCGTTCGACAGCGCGCCGATCATCCGCTTGCGGCTGGCGCCGAGCAGCAGCCCGCAGCCGATCCCGTGGAACAGCGCGAGGCCGTTCATCAGCACGAGATTGTCCTGCAGCGACTTGCCGAAGCCGATGCCCGGATCGACCAGGATCTTCGCCCGATCGACACCGGCCGCGGCCACGTCCTCGACCCGCTTCTCCAGCCAGTCATAGACGTCGAGCAGCACGTCCCCATAGCCATCGCCGCCGTGCGGGCCCTTTTCCGGCTCGGGCGAATGCATCAGCACGACCGGGCAACCGGCATTCACGACCACTTCCAGCGCCTGGGGATCGTAGAGCAGCGCCGCGACATCGTTGACGATATGCGCCCCGGCCTGAAGCGCCGCCGCCATCACCGCGGCGCGGCGGGTATCGACGGAGATCGCGGCACCACCGGCGGCGAGCTTGCGGATCACGGGAACGACGCGCTCGATCTCCTCGCCCTCCCACACCTCGGCGGCGCCGGGCCGGGTCGATTCGCCGCCGATGTCGAGGATCGCGGCGCCCGCCGCGGCCATGTCGACGCCCACGCCGGCGGCCGCATCGACATCCTCGCTGAGCGCGCGCGAATCGGAGAAGCTGTCGGGCGTGCGGTTGAGGATCGCCATCACCTGGGGCTGGTCGAGCCGGACGACGCGCTCGCCAAGCTTCAGCGACGCGCGCGGGGCGGTGATGCGCTGGAGGATCGCGGCGACGCGGGGATCGTCCGGCAGATCGGCGACCGCGATCGTACGCTGGAACACGCGCTTGCCGCCTTCCCGCGCGATCAGCTCGAAGGCCGAGCACCAGCTGAGCCCGCCGGCGAGGCGGACGACTTCGCCGTCGCGGCTGACCGGCGAATCGGCGAGCTGGACGGGGCGGAGATAGAGCCGCGCGGTTGCGGGGAGATCGAAGGTCATGCGGCGACCGTTCCAGAGGTGATCCCGCATGGGAAGGGGAAACTTCTTGAGCCCCTCCCCTTCAGGGGAGGGGACGGGGGTGGGGCAGTGTCTCACCGAGACCAAAGCCCACGGACAGCCCCACCCCAACCCCTCCCCTGAAGGGCAGGGGCTAGAGAGGCTTACGGCTGGGTCGCCAGCAGGTAGTTCTGGCGCAGCGCGTCGATCGGCTTGAGGCCGTCGGCGGCTTCATAGTTCCAGAAGGTCCAGCCATTGCACGACGGCGCGTTCTGCAGCGTCGCGCCAAGCTTGTGGATCGAGCCGGCCTGGCCGTCGCAGCTGAGCGAACCGTCCGCGCCGACCACGGCCTTCCAGCGGCGCTTGCCGTCGGTCAGCACGGTACCGGGCTTCAGGAAGCCGTTCTCGACCAGCTGGCCGAAGGCGACGCGCGGCTGGCTCTTGGGCGCCTGCATCGTCTTGAGCGCCGATTCGTCGAGCGGCAGCGCCGCTTCGATGCGCTCCCTGGCGGCTTCGACATAGGCGGTCTCGCGCTCGATGCCGATCCAGCGGCGGCCAAGCCGCTTGGCGACCGCGCCGGTGGTGCCGGTGCCGAAGAAGGGATCGAGCACGACGTCGCCCGGCTTGGTGCTGGCGAGCATGATCCGATAGAGCAATGCTTCGGGCTTCTGGGTCGGGTGGACCTTGGTGCCGCCCTTCTTGAGACGCTCCTGGCCGCCGCAGATCGGGAATTCCCAATCCGAGCGCATCTGGATCTCGTCGTTGAGCGTCTTCATCGAGCGATAGTTGAAGGTGTATTTCGCCTTCTCGCCGGTGCTCGCCCAGATCAGCGTCTCATGCGCGTTGGTGAACCGGGTGCCCTTGAAATTGGGCATCGGGTTGGCCTTGCGCCAGATGATGTCGTTGAGGATCCAGAAGCCGAGGTCCTGGATCGCCGAGCCGACCTTGAAGATGTTGTGATAGCTGCCGATCACCCAGATCGTGCCGTCGTCCTTCAGGATGCGGCGTGCCTCGGCCAGCCATTCGCGGGTGAACGCGTCATAGGCGGCCAGGCTGTCGAACTTGTCCCATTCGTCGGTGACCGCGTCGACGGCGCTGCCGTCCGGACGGTTCAGGTCGCCACCGAGCTGCAGATTATAGGGCGGATCGGCGAAGATGCAGTCGACCGACTTTGCGGGCAAAGCGCGCATCGCCTCGATGCAGTCCTGCTGCAGGATCGTATCGTAGGGCAACACATCGACCCATGAACGCACCGTTGCCGGCTTGAGTCTGCCCTTTTCGAGAACCCCCATTAACCTCTTTCCCCTTGTTGGAGAGGCGGTTTCTGTCGGCGAATGGCCTCGCGTCAAGCGCTGATTGGTTAACGAAAAAACCTGCGATTCCGTTAACTTGTAGAACGCTCCACGAACTTATCCACATGCTGAGTCGCAAAGTTATCCACAGGCACAAGATATGGGGTGTGGCGAAAAAGACTCATTTCGCCCGTCGTGCGCTCGCCGGAACCGGAAGCGGATGACGGCGCGGCGGAAGGACCGGGATCGCCCGAATCAATGATTCGGCCAGCGCCGCCCCAAGGCATAGCGGGCTGGAGATCGCCGAATCATTCGGCGGCCGGGATCCCGAAGTCGAAATGCGCCTGGGCGACCGGCGCGAAGCTCCTGCGGTGGTGCGGCGTCGGGCCGAGGATGCGCAGCGCTTCCTGGTGGACCTTCGCGCCATAGCCCTTGTTGCTCGCCCAGCCATAGCCGGGGTGGAGCGCGTCGAGCTCTATCATCATCGTGTCGCGGCGATGCTTGGCGACGATCGAGGCGGCGGCGATCGACAGGCAGAGCGCGTCGCCGCCGACCAGGGCATGGCTCCGGTGCGTCCAGTCCGGGCAGCGATTGCCGTCGACCAGCACGAAGGCGGGCGCCGGGCCGAGCGCCTCGACCGCGCGGGTCATCGCCAGCATCGTCGCCCAGAAGATGTTGAGGCTGTCGATCTCCTCGACCGTGGCGATGCCGAGGCCGACCTGGGCGCAGGCGAGAATCTCGGCGCAGAGCCGCTCGCGCTTGAGCGCGGTCAGCGCCTTGGAATCGTCGACGCCCTCGGGAATGCACTTGGGATCGAGGATGACCGCGGCGGCGACCACCGGGCCGGCGAGCGGGCCGCGGCCGGCCTCGTCCACCCCGGCGACCGGGCCGCCGTGCAGCTTTCCATATTTCCGTTCGAACTTGAGATCAGGCATCGCCCACCCGCCATGGCGGATAGCGGCGCATCTCGCCAGCCTGGTAGAGACGAACCGAATTGCCGGCCGGATCGCGCAGCCGGGCTTCGCGCCAGCCCCAATTCTCGTCCTTGGGATCCTGCTCGAAGACGATTCCCTGCTGCTGGAGATAGGCGACGGTGACGTCGAGGTCGCCGCATTCGAAATAGACGACCGGGGCGGTGTAGCCGGGATCGGTGGCGATGCTGAAGGTGGCGCCGCCCTCGGTCTCGAACCGGGCATAGCGCGGGCTCGCGCGGACGACCTGGCGCAGGCCGAGCAGCCGGTAGAAGCGCTCGCTCGCCGCAAGATCGGCGGCGGGCACGGTCACCTGGTTCAGCATCGGCTCGAAGAAGCTCATGTTGAGGTCGAGCCGCACCGCCTGCTGCCCCATCGGGCCATGGCCGCGGCCGAGCCCGGGCGCCTCGCGCATCGCGATGCGGACGAAGCGGCGGGCGCGGCGGATCGCCTCGGGCAGGTCCCATTCGACCGCGAGCCCGCAGGCGATGGCGGAGGACAGGGTACAGCCGGTGCCATGGGTGTTGTCGCTGTCGATGCGCGGATTGCTCCACTCGATCTCGGGCGGATCCTCGGGATCGGCGGAATAGAGCCGATCGGTGACCACGGGCCCCTCGACATGCCCGCCCTTGACCAGCACGGCGCAGCGATGCGCCTCGACCAGCGCGCGGGCATCGCCGCCCAGCGCCGCCAGCTCGGGGATATTGGGGGTGACGACGGTGGCGCGGTCCATCAGCCGCTCGAACGCGGCGATGGTCGTGTCATCCGCCAGGGTGGCGCCGCTCGAGGCGATCATCACCGGATCGAACACCACCGGGATGCCGGGCAGCTCGGCAAGCTTCCCGGCCACCGCCAGCGCGGTGCGGGCCGAGCCGATCATGCCGATCTTGATCGCATCGACGCCGATGTCCGCCACACAGGCATCGATCTGCGCCAGCACCATCTCGGTCGGCACCGGATGCACGCCGGTGACGCCCAAGGTGTTCTGCGCGGTTATCGCGGTGATCGCAGTCATCGCATGGCCACCGAGCATGGTGACGGTCTTGATGTCCGCCTGGATTCCGGCGCCGCCGCCAGAATCCGAGCCGGCGATGATGAGTATCCGGGGAGTCATACCTCTATTCCTTTGTCACCCCGAACTTGTTTCAGGGTCCAACGCGCCTCAAGCGATACCGCTGGTGGATAATTGGATGCTGAAACAAATTCAGCATGACGGAAGAAGAATAGCGGCATGCCTCAGCCCCTGGGTTTCAACCCTTGTACCGGCGCTCCGTGCTCGCCGGATTGTTCGCCAGCGCCTTACCGACACGCGCCGGCCGGTCCAACAGTTCGCCGCCGCAATTGGGGCAGCGTTCGTCGAGTGCATCGGCGCAATCGGCGCAGAAGGTGCACTCGAACGAGCAGATGAAGGCGCCGCCCTCGTCCGCCGGCAGATCGGCGCCGCAGCGCTCGCAATCGGGGCGCATCTCGAGCATCAGGCGGCAGCCTCGCGCACCACGTCGCAGATGCGGTCGACCACCGCTTCCACCTGCGCCTTGTCGTCGCCCTCGGCCATCACCCGGATCACCGGCTCGGTGCCCGACGCGCGGATGACGAGGCGGCCCTTGCCGTCCAGCTCCGCTTCGGCCGCGGCGATCACGTCCTTCACGCGCGAATCCTCCAGCGGCTTGCCGCCCTTGAAGCGGACATTCTTGAGCAGCTGGGGCAGCGGATCGAAGCGATGGAGCACTTCGCTGGCCGGCGCGCCGGCGCGAACCAGCTCGGCCAGCACCTGGAGCGCTGCGACCAGACCATCGCCCGTCGTGGCATAGTCGGACAGGATGATGTGCCCCGACTGCTCGCCGCCGACATTATAGCCCGACGCGCGCATCTTCTCGAGGACGTAGCGATCGCCCACCGAGGTGCGGATCAGACCGAGGCCCTGCGCCGAGAGGTGCCGCTCGAGCCCGAGGTTCGACATGACGGTGGCGACCAGGCCGCCCCCGGCAAGCCGGCCCTGCCGCGCCCAGCCGCCGGCGATCGTCGCCATCAGCTGGTCGCCATCGACCACCTTGCCCTGCTCGTCGACCACGATGAGGCGATCCGCATCGCCGTCGAGCGCGATGCCGATATGCGCGCCGGAGCCGACCACGGTCTCGCACAGCGTGTCGGGCGCGGTCGAGCCGACGCCGTCATTGATGTTCTTGCCGTTGGGGGTGACGCCGATCGCGATCACTTCGGCGCCGAGCTCCCACAGCGCCGAGGGCGCGACCTGGTATGCCGCGCCATTGGCGCAATCGACGACGATCTTGAGCCCGTCGAGCGTCAGCTCCTCGGGGAAAGTCGACTTGGCGAAGTGGATGTAGCGGCCGCGCGCATCCTCGACGCGCCGGGCACGACCGATATCGGCCGAAGCCGCGAGCGGCACCTCGCCGTCGATCAGCGCCTCGATCGCCAGCTCATCCTCGTCCGAAAGCTTGAAGCCGTCGGGCCCGAACAGCTTGATACCGTTATCGGCATAGGGATTGTGGCTCGCCGAGATCATCACGCCCATGTCGGCGCGCATCGAATGGGTGAGCATCGCCACCGCCGGAGTCGGCATCGGCCCGAGCAGCACCACGTCCATGCCGACGCTCGTGAAGCCGGCGACCAGCGCGTTCTCGAGCATGTAGCCCGAAAGCCGCGTGTCCTTGCCGATCACCACCCGGTGGCGGTGATCGCCGCGCCGGAAGTGCGCGCCTGCCGCCATGCCGACCTTCATCGCCATCGCCGCGGTCATCGGCGACAGGTTCGTCGCCCCCCGGATTCCGTCCGTCCCGAAATATTTTCTTGCCATGTGCCGTTTTCTCGCGACCTTGCAGGCCCTCAACCGCCACCGGATTAGCGCGGAAACTCCAAAAGGGCGAGCATGTCGCAACCAACTCGTATTCTATTGTCGCTTATTGCCGGACTGGTCGTCGGCGCGCTGCTCGCCGCGTACGCGCCGTCCGGTGCGACGATCGCGGCCGACTGGGCCCAGCCGATCGGCCAGGCCTGGCTCAACGGCCTGCAGATGACGATCGTGCCGCTGGTCGTGGCGCTGCTGATCACCGGCGTCGCCGCCACCGCCGAGGCCGCCCAGGCCGGGCGGCTGGCTGCCCGCGCCATCGCGCTATACGTCATCGTGCTGGCGCTGTCGGCGACCGCCGCCGCGATCCTGACCCCGCTGTTCCTCCATTTCGCCCCGCTGCCGCACGAATCCGCCACCGCGTTGCGCGGCGCGCTGGCCGGCGCCGAGAAGATCGGCCCGGTGCCGCCGATCGGCGATTTCCTGGCGGCGATCATCCCGGCCAACATCGTCAAGGCCGCGGCCGAGAACGCGTTCCTGTCGCTGATCATCTTCTCGCTGATCTTCGCCTTCGCGATGACCCGGGTGGGCGGCGAGGCGCAGAAGCTGCTCACCGACTTCTTCAAGGCACTCCGCGACGTGATGCTGGTGGTGATCGACTGGGTGCTGTGGGTCGGACCCGTAGGCGTGTTCGCGCTGGCGCTGGTTGTCGGCGCCAAGGCCGGCACCGGCGCGTTCGGCGCGCTGATCCATTA
Source organism: Sphingomonas sp. OTU376 (assembly GCF_038440415.1). Taxonomy (NCBI): domain Bacteria; kingdom Pseudomonadati; phylum Pseudomonadota; class Alphaproteobacteria; order Sphingomonadales; family Sphingomonadaceae; genus Sphingomonas; species Sphingomonas sp. OTU376. The sequence goes on from NZ_JASATQ010000001.1 coordinate 103,606, forward strand.
CATCCTGATCGTCGCGGGCGTCGGCCTGGCGGTTACGATCTTCGCCTATCCGGTCGCAGTGTTCGGCGGACGGGTGCGCCTGGGCGCCTATACCCGCGCCGCGCTGCCCAGCCAGGCGGTGGCGCTGAGCACCCAGAGCTCGCTGGCGACCCTGCCGGTGATGATCGAGGGCTCGGGCAAGCTCGGCGTGCCGGTGGCCGTATCGGGCGTGACGCTGCCGCTCGCCGTGGCGATTTTCCGCGCGACCGGCCCGGCGATGAACTTCGCGGTGGCCATCTATGTCGCCGAATGGTTCGGCGTGCCGCTCAGCCCCGCCACGCTGGCGGTGGGCGTGGTCGTCGCCACCCTCACTTCGCTCGGCTCGGTCAGCCTGCCCGGCACGGTCAGCTATGTCAGCGCGATCGCGCCAGTGGCGGCAACGATCGGCGCGCCGGTGAGCCCGCTCGGCCTGCTCGTCGCGGTCGAGACGCTGCCCGACATCATGCGCACCGTCGGCAACGTCACCTGGGACATCGCCGCGACGACCTGGCTGTCGCGCCGCGCCGGCAAGGTGCCGCTGGACGAGGCTGACGCGATCCTCGCCCACGACAGTTGAGCGGGCGCCAGGCGGGGGCATGGCTCGGCCTGCTCGCGGCTTCGGCAGTGGGCACGGCGATCCTGGAATGGATCGGGCTTTCGGCGGGGCTGCTGCTCGGGCCGATGCTGGCGGCGATCGCCTTTTCCGCGCGCGGCGCCCGGCTGAGCCTGCCCAGGCCGCTGTTCGTCTGTGCCCAGGCCGTGATCGGCTGCCTGATCGCCGGCACGCTCGATGTCGGCGCCTTTTCGCGGGTGATGGCAGAGTGGCCACTGTTCCTGGGGGTTACCGCGGTTACGCTCGGCGCGAGCAGCCTGCTCGGCTATCTGCTCAGCCGCTGGCAGGTGCTGCCCGGCAGCACCGCGATCTGGGGATCGATGCCGGGCGCCGCCTCGGCCATGGTGGTGATGGCCGATGCCTTCGGCGCGGACGCGCGGCTGGTGGCGTTCATGACCTATACCCGTGTGGTCTCGGTCGCGGCGGTGGCCTCGATCCTCGCGGCGGCGCTCGGCGCGCATCATGGCGGCGACTGGCTGGTGACGATGCTGGCCCCCGCACCGCTGATCCCCTCGCTGGCGACCTTGTCCGTTGCAGGGATCGGCGCGTTCGTCGGCCTGAAGCTGCGCATCCCGGCCGGCGCGCTGCTGGTGCCGATGGCGGCGGGGATCACGCTGCACGCGCTCGGCATGTTGCGGATGACCCTGCCCGAGCCGGTGCTGGCGGTAAGCTATGCGCTGGTCGGCTGGCGGATCGGCCTGGCCTTTACCCGCGAGACGCTCACGGTTGCCGGCCGGGCATTGCCGCGCGTGCTGCTCGCCACTTTCACGCTGATCGGCTTCTCCGCCGCGCTCTCGCTGCTGCTGTCCAGGCTGACCGGCATCGACCCGGTGAGCGCCTATCTGGCGGTGAGCCCGGGCGGGCTCGATTCGGTGGCGATCATCGCGACCTCGGTGCCGGTGGACCAGCCCTTCGTGATGGCGATGCAGGCGCTGCGGTTCCTCGCGGTGCTGGCGCTGGGGCCGACGCTGGCGCGGTTGGCGGCCGGGCGGTTTGCCAAGAGTACCGTCGAGGGATCGCCCGGCCGCCCCCTTCCTCCGGGGAAGTGATCGGCGGAGCCTGCCCCGCAGCCTCCGGTTCACGCCTTCGGCATGAACTTCCCGATCACTTCATCAGCACAAGCTCTTCCGACATGGTCGGGTGCAGCGCCACGGTCTGGTCGAAGGCGTCCTTGGTCAGGCCCGCCTTCACCGCCACCGCCGCCGCCTGGAGAATCTCCGGCGCGTCCGGCCCGATCATGTGGAGGCCGACGACCCGGCCGGTCGTGCCGTCGCAGATCATCTTGTAGAGAGAGCGCTCGTTGCGATCGGCGAGGACATTCTTCATCGCGCGGAAATCGCTCTGATAGACCGCGATCGAGCCGAGCTTGTTGCGCGCCTCGCTCTCGGTCATGCCGACGCCGGCCATCGGCGGGTGGCTGAACACGGCGCTCGGGATGCAGGAATAATCGACCTGGTGCGGCTTGCCGCCGAAGATCGTGTCGGCGAAGGCCTGCCCCTCGCGGATCGCGATCGGCGTGAGCTGCACCCGGTTGGTCACGTCGCCCACCGCATAGATCGAATCGACCGACGACATGTTGTCGGCATCGACCTGCACCGCGCCCTTGGCGTCGAGCTGCACGCCGACATCCTCAAGACCAAGCCCCGTCGTATTGGGCACCCGGCCGGTGGCGAAGATCACGCAATCGACTTCGATCGGCTCGTGCTTGCTGAGTGTCACCTTGAGCGCGCCGCTCTCCAGCTTCTCGATCGACTTGAACTCGCAATGGAAGCGGAAATCGATGCCCTTCATCAACGAGATCTGGAGCAGCCGGTCGCGCATCGAATGGTCATAGCCGCGCAGGATGACATCGGTGCGGTTGACCAGGGTCACATGGCTGCCGAACTCGTTGAAGATGCCGGCGAACTCGTTGGCGATATAGCCGCCGCCGGCGATCAGCACGCGCTTGGGCAGCGTGTCGAGGTGGAAGACCTCGTTCGAGGTGATGCCGAGATCGCTGCCCGGGAATTCCGGCACATGCGGATGCGCGCCGGTGGCGACGAGGATGTACTTGGCGGTGACCTTGCGCCCGCTCGCCAGCGTCACTTCGTGCGGGCCGGTGACGGTGGCGCGCTCGAGAAAGGTCTCGACCTGGTTGTTGTGCAGCGTCTGCGTGTAGAGGCCGTTGAGGCGATCGACATCGGCCAGCACATTGTCGCGCAGCACCGCCCAGTCGAAATCGCATTCGGGCACGTTCCAGCCGAAGCGGCGGGCGTCCTTCAGGTCCTCGGCGAAATGCGCGCCGTAGACGAGCAGCTTCTTGGGCACGCAGCCGCGGATCACGCAGGTGCCGCCGATGCGATATTCCTCGGCCACCGCGACCCTGGCGCCATAGGCAGCCGAGACGCGCGAGGCGCGGACGCCGCCTGAACCTGCACCGATCACGAAGAGATCATAATCGTATTCGGCCACGCGCTAATCCTTCCCGCTCAATTCGAGGCCGGGAGATAGGGCGTGGGGGCGCCGATGCCAATGCGGAGCACGGCCGCCGAAGCAGCTGAAACCAGTCTATCGCACTGCCTGGTGCGCGTAGCTGAGGATTCGCGCCACGCGCCAGCCGTCCGGCCCCTTCTTCCACAGCTGGACGAAATGCGCCTTGCCGACCAGCTTCTCCGGCCCGTCGCCCTGGCGCTCGTAGAAGACATGGTCGCCTTCCTCGATCGCGCCATAGCCGGGCACCGGATCGACCCGTAGCGTCTCGGGCAGCAGCGCGCGGCGACTGCGCCAGGCATCGGTCGCCTTCTTCGCCTCGCACCCCTTTGCATAGAGCGCGACGAAAGCGTCCCCGCTGGTCGCCACCACCCCGTCCTTGTCGTGGTACATCTCGAAATCAGGCGTGACCTGCGAGGCAAGCCGCGCCGGATCGCAGCGCTCGAAGAAGGTCTCGAACAGCGCCGCATCCGCCGCCTTCACTTCGGCGAGGAGCGCCGGATCAGACGCGGACTGCAGCAAGGTTAGCGAAAGCGCGGCGGCGAGGAACATGCGGGTCTCCGATGTGTGTTATTTGCATAATACACATCGGCACGGGTCCGGCAACCGCCTGTCAGGCGGGCACCAGCTCCGCCCGCTCGGTCTCGGCGATCCAGCCGCCACCGAGCACGCGCTCGCCGGCATAGAGCACCGCGGCCTGGCCCGGGGCGACGCCATATTCCGGCGTCTCGAACACCACGCGGCCATCCTCGAGCCGTGCGGGTACCGGCTTGGCGAGGCTGCGCACCTTGGCGGTCATCGGGCCCGCATAAGAGCCGCCCAGCCAGTTGATCCCCTCGATCCGCGCCGCGCGCACCGCCAGCGCCCGCTTGGGACCGACGATCACCTGCCTGGTGACCGGATCGAGCCGCAGCACATAATAGGGCTCGGGCGCGCCGCCGATCTCGAGCCCGCGGCGCTGGCCGACGGTGAAGTGGATCAGCCCCTTGTGGCGGCCGAGCAGCTTGCCCGATTCGTCGACGATCTCGCCCTGGGTCTCCGCCTCGGGCCGCAGCTTCTTGACCAGCGTGGCATAGTCGCCGTCGGGCACGAAGCAGATGTCCTGGCTGTCGGGCTTGCCCGCCACGGCCAGCCCGAGCTGCGCCGCGAGTTCGCGCACCTGCGGCTTGGGCATGCCGCCCAGCGGAAAGCGCAGGAAATCGAGCTGGGCCGCGGTGGTCGCGAACAGGAAATAGCTCTGGTCGCGCGCCGGGTCGTACGCACGGTGCAACTCGGCGCCTTCTGCCCCCATCACCCGCTGGACATAATGGCCGGTCGCCAGGCAATCGGCACCCAGGTCGCGGGCGAGTGCGAACAGATCGGTGAATTTCGGCCCCATGTTGCACTTCACACAGGGAATCGGCGTGCGCCCGGCGAGATATTCGTCGGCGAAATCGTCGATCACTTCGCTTTTGAAGCTCGACGCATGGTCGAAGACATAGTGCGCGATGCCGAGCTTGTCGCAGACCGCGCGGGCATCACGGATGTCGCGACCGGCACAGCACGAGCCGGCGCGGCCAACCGCTTCGCCATGATCATAGAGCTGCAGCGTCACGCCGATCGTCTCGGCGCCGGTGGCCGCGGCAAGCCCGGCCACGACCGAGGAATCGACCCCGCCCGACATGGCGACGACGATGCGGCGCGCCTTCAATGGCGCCTCGAGCTGGAAGTCTCCTGCGATCATGATCGCGCGCATTTAGGCACTCGTAGTTCCCCGCGCCACCCCGGTTGGATTCCGGTAACGCTGGTTAAGCGCTCGTTTTCACCTGCTTTACGGACCCTTCAAGACTTTTGGGTAGAAAGCCCAAATCCGAGTTCAACTTGTCGGATGGGTAGAAGAGCGCGTGGACCTGAGTTTTGCCAGACTGGAACGCGACGTGGCGATCACCGCCATGCCGACCGAACTGGCGGTACTGCTGGTCGGCGTGGCGGCGCGCCAGGCGGCGAGTCCCACGGCACGCGCGCAGGCCCGGTTGGCGCTGATCGCGCCGGTCGAGCAGCTTCTCGCACCTGCGCACGGGGCATTCCACCGCCTCGCGGCGCGCGCGCTAACCCGTCGTCAGGAAGAATGAAGAGCGAATTTACCGAGGCGTTTTAGCCGATGTTCAAAGAGCGACGAATATCGGTGGGTGTGTTCAGTTTGCGTAGCGGGGGCCCCCCGCCCCGAAAGGCGAGTAGATGATTGAGAACCAGAAGATCCGTCCCGCGAAAGTGATCGGCCCGCTCGGCGAGCCGCTTACCCTCGAGACGCTGCCGCCGGCGGATACCACCCGCTGGGTGGTCCGCCGCAAGGCCGAGGTGGTCGCCGCCGTCAATGGCGGGCTGCTCAGTGTCGACGAGGTTTGCGAGCGCTATGGCCTCACCGTCGAGGAATTCGCGGGCTGGCAGCGCGCGATCGACCGTTCGGGCATGCCGGGCCTGCGTGTCACGCGCATCCAGCATTATCGCTCGCTCTACGAGCGCCAGCAGAAATACTGATCTCTTCCCTCGAAGAGCAGGCATCGGCCCGCCCCGGCACGCCCGGGGTGGGCCTTTTTCTTTATGGTTCTCGGGAAAAGTTCCCGTTTCCGTGCAAAATATCGGAACGGAACCAACATGAGCGCCCGCTCATTTTTCCTTCGTCGCCCGGTCCGCGGGCCTAGATAACGGAGGGACTTATGGTGAGCCTTATCGTTTGGCTGGTCATCGGCGGTGTCGTCGGCTGGCTCGCCAGCATCGTGATGCGTACCGATGCCCAGCAGGGCATTTTCCTGAACGTGATTGTCGGCATCGTCGGCGCCTTTATCGGCGGCTGGCTGTTCGGCAGCGGTGACATCAACAGCGGCGTGATCAACCCGACCACGTTCCTGGTGTCGCTGGTAGGCGCGATCGTTCTGCTCGCGCTGGTCAATCTGGTCCGTCGCGGTTCGCTGCGCTAACCGGATCCAGGATTCAAAAGGGGCCGCCCCGCGAGGGACGGCCCCTTTTTCATGCGCGAATTACTTGAGCAGGAAGCGCACAGAGACGGTAACGTTCGGCTCGCGCTCGCCCGCCACGACCTCGAGCTTGTCGGCAACCATCCCGGCACTGGCCCGCATCGCCATCATCGGCACCGGCGGCATCGGCAGCGATCCGCCCTCGGAGATCGCCAGGATGCGATCGACCTTGAGCCCCGCCGCCTGGGCATAGAGCTCGGCCCGCGCCCGCGCCTTCTTGATCGCATCGGTCCGCGCCTCGTCGAGCGCGCCCTCGGGCTTGTCGACCGTCAGGTTTGGGCCCGAGATGTTGTTGGCACCCTCGCGCACCAGCGTATCGAGGATCGTGCCGCTCTTCGCGATATCGCGGAAGCGAATCGATACCTGGTTCGATGCCTGGTAGCCGGTGATCACCGGCGGCTCGTTCTGGGCATAGCGATATTGCGGGCTGAGGTTGATCGTCGCGGTCTGGATGTCGCGCTCGGCTACGCCCGACTTGCGCAGCGCGGCCAGGACCTTGGTCATCTGCGCATTGTTCTGCTGCATCGCCACCGCGGCGGTGCTCGCCTGGGTGACCACGCCCGCCTCGATCACCGCGAGATCGGGCACGCGCGTGCTGGTGCCGGTCGCGCTCACATCGAGCACGGTGCCGTCGATCAGCACCGGGCGCGCGTCGCTCTGCGCGGCAGCGGGAAGCGCCGCGACGGTGATCGCGGCAGCAGAAGCGGCAAGAGCCAGTCGAATCATCATTCACTCCAACATGATTGTCCCGCACACAGCCATGCCGCGCGCGGGACAAATGGAAGCTGAACGGAAATCGGGCACGGGCCGGCGCAGGCCCGCGTCCCGAAGAAATTACGCCCGGCGCACCATGATCAGCCGGTAGAGCGCCAGCAGCACCACCGAACCGGCGGTGGCGGCGGCATAGGCCTGCCAGGTGCTGTCGCGCACTTCGAGACCCAGCATCGGCGTCAGGTAAAAGGCCAGCAGCGCCCCCGCGATGCCCAGCAGGATCGTCACGATCACCCCGCCCGGATCCTTGCCCGGCATGATCAGCTTGCCCAGCACACCGGCCACCAGGCCGATGAGCAGCCACCCAATAATCCCGTGCGGCATGAATTCCCTCCTCGATTCGGCCCGTCTCCCCCGAGCCGCGCGGAAGGTCGCGCTAGTGCGACTTCATTGCAACTGTTTCTTGACGGAAACGGTTCTGGAAACATCCCGGATACTTGCGGAAAATGGCCGGAACGGGCATTTGCCCGGCCACGCGAAACGGCTCTTGTAGCCGGTGCCTTATTCATCTAATACAGTGCGATCAACTTGGGGGCAGCGGCCGATTTCGGCCGGATCGGAATGTCGCACATGAATTACGAGGCAGGGATGTTCGGACGACAGGAGCGGCTGGAATATAGTGGGGATGCGCCGAAGTCGCGGCGGTGGCTTTGGATTACGCTGATCGTCCTCGCGATCGTCGTCGCCGGCTTCTTCACCATGGGCAAGTTCATGAGCGGCACGCAGGACGCCGGCGCCACCAAGGCGGCCAGCAAGTCCGGCGGCAACCAGTCGCAGATGCCGACCGTCACGGTCACCACGCCCGGCCGCCAGGCCGTGCAGACCGTGATCAGCGGCACCGGCAGCCTTGCCGCCAAGCGCGAGATGCCGGTTGGCGTCGTCGGCGAAGGTGGCCTGGTCACCCGCGTCCTGGTCGAGCCGGGCACCTGGGTCGGCAAGGGGCAGGTCCTCGCCACTGTCGATCGCTCGGTCCAGGTCCAGACCGCCGATTCGCTCGCCGCGTCGGTGCGCGTCGCCGAAGCGGACGCCAAGCTCGCCCAGGCCAATCTAGACCGCGCCCAGAGCCTCGTCTCGAACGGCTTCGTGTCCAAGGCAGACATCGACCGGCTGACTGCCGCGCGCGACCAGGCCTCGGCCCGCGTCCGCGTCGCCCGCGCCCAGCTCGCGGAGACCCAGGCACGCAACCACCGCCTCGACATCCGCGCGCCGGAAGCCGGCCTGGTGCTCACCCGCCAGGTCGAGCCGGGCCAGATCGTCAGCGGCGGTTCGGGCGTGCTGTTCCGCATGGCGATGGGCGGCCAGATGGAGCTGCGCGCGCAGCTCGCCGAGGCAGACCTCCTGCGTACCCGCGTCGGCTCGACCGCGCAGATCACGCCGACCGGCAGCACCCAGGTGTTCAGCGGCACGGTGTGGCAGGTCTCGCCGGTGATCGATCCGAACACCCGCCAGGGCATTGCCCGCATCCAGCTCGCCTATAACCCGGCGCTCCGCCCGGGCGGCTTCGCCAGCGCGCAGATCATCACCGGCGCCGAGAACGCCGTGATCCTGCCCCAGTCGGCGATCCAGAGCGATGCGCAGGGCAATTATGTCTACACTCTCGACCGCGACAACAAGGCGGTCCGCACGCCCGTCGTCACCGGCGCGGTGACCGATTCGGGCGTCTCTGTGACGCAGGGCCTGACCGGCAACGAGCGCGTGGTGATGACCGCCGGCGCGTTCCTGAACCCGGGCCAGAAGGTCATCCCCCAGCTCCTGAAGAAGTGAGATCCAAGCGATGAGCTTCCGGAACATCTCGGCCTGGTCGATCCGGAATCCGATTCCGCCGATCGTCCTGTTCCTGTTCCTCACGGTTGCGGGCCTGATGAGCTTCAACCGGATGGACGTTAACAACAATCCGGACATCGATTTCCCGATCGTCTGGATTGCGATCAGCCAGCCGGGCGCCGCGCCCAGCGAACTCGAGACGCAGATCACCCAGCAGGTGGAAAGCGCCGTTCGCAGCCTGCAGGGCATCGACGAGATCAACTCGACGGTGACCGAGGGCCAGTCGCAGACCGTCGTCCAGCTCGCGATCGGCACCCCGATCGATCGCGCGGTGGAGGACGTGCGCAGCGCGGTCCAGCAGATCCGCGGCAACCTGCCCGACGGCATCCTCGAGCCGCAGATCGGCCGTGTCGATTCGGCGAGCGACAACGACATCGCCAGCTTCACCGCGATCGCGCCCGACATGACCGTCGAGCAGCTGAGCTGGTATATCGACAACACGGTGGCGAAGAGCCTGCTCTCGATCACCGGCATGTCGGCGGTGAACCGCAATGGCGGCGTCAACCGCGAGATTCGCGTCCAGATCGATCCGGCCAGGCTTCAGTCCTATGGGCTCACCGCCAGCCAGGTGAACCAGCAGCTGCGCGCGGTGAACATGAACGCCGCCGGCGGCCGCGCCGAGATCTCGGGCTATGAACAGTCGGTCCGCGTGCTCGGCAACGCCAAGAACGCCTATGCGCTCGGCCAGACCCAGATCTCGACCGGCAATGGCCGCACCGTGCGCCTCGCCGACATCGCGACGGTGACCGACAGCTATGCCGAACTGCGCAGCGCCGCGCGCTTCAACGGCCATGCGGTGATCTCGTTCGACATCCAGCGCGCCAAGGGCGCGTCGGACGTCGCGATCTTCCACGAGGCGGAGAAGAAGCTCCAGCAGCTCGAGAAGAACAACGCCAAGGTCCATTTCGAGCTGCTGTCGAACTGGTCCAAATATGCCGAGCAGCAATATCACTCGGCAATGGAAGCGATGATCGAGGGCGCCGTGCTCGCGGTCATCGTGGTGCTGCTGTTCCTGCGCGACTGGCGCGCGACGTTCATCTCGGCACTGGCGATCCCGCTCTCGGCGATCCCCAGCTTCTGGTTCATGGACATGCTGGGCTTCACGCTCAACCAGATGACGCTGCTCGCGCTCAGCCTGGTCGCCGGCGTGCTGGTCGATGACGCGATCGTGGAGATCGAGAACATCGTCCGCCACATGCGCATGGGCAAATCGGCCTATCAGGCGGCGATCGACGCGGCCGACGAGATCGGCATCGCGGTGCTCGCCACCACCATGTCGATCGTCGCGGTGTTCCTGCCGGTCGGCCTGATGCCGGGCGTGTCGGGCCAGTTCTTCAAGAACTTCGGCCTCACCGTCGTCGCCTCGGTGCTGATGAGCCTTGCGGTGGCACGTCTCGTCACTCCGATGATCGCGGCCTATTTCCTCAAGGCGCACGGCCATGCCTCGCACGGCGAAGGCCGGATCATGGACGGCTATGTGAAGCTGCTGCGCTGGACGCTGCACCATCGCTGGTCGGCGATCGCCGGCTTTGTCGGTTCGCTGGCGCTCACCGTGGTGTTCTTCGCGATGCTGCCGATGACCTTCCAGCCGACCCAGGACGAGGACCAGGTCACCGCCAATGTCGAGATGGTGCCGGGCACCACGCTCGAACAGACCGACGCCGTGGTGCGCCGCGTGGCGGCGCGCCTGCGCCAGGAGCCCGACGTCCAGAACGTCTATGAGCGTGCGTTCGTCGGCAGCGGCCGCGTGACCGCGATGCTCAAGGACGATCGCAAGGAGACCAGCGACGAGTTCACCCGGCGGATCACGCCGGACCTGCTCGCCATCCCCGATGCCCGTGTCGGCTTCCGCGCACAGGGCGGCTGGGGCTCGAGCGGCCGCGCGCTGACCGTGACGCTGGGCGGCGAGGATCCCGAGCTGCTCACCAAGACCGCGCTCACCCTGGTCGACCAGATGCAGAAGATGCCCGAAGTGGTGGCTCCGCGCATCGCCGGCGACCTCAACCGCCCCGAGATCGTGATCAAGCCGCGCCTCGACCTGGCGGCGAACCTGGGCGTGACCACGGCCGCGCTGTCGAACGCGATCCGCATCGCGACGCTGGGCGACATCGATCAGAACAGCGCGAAGTTCTCGCTGTCCGATCGCCAGATCCCGATCCGCGTGGCGCTGCAGGAAGATGCGCGCGCCAAGCTGTCGACGATCCAGAACCTGCCGGTGCAGACCCAGACCGGCGGCTCGGTGCCGCTCGACGTCGTCGCCGATATCGGATTCGGCACGGGCCCGACCAAGATCGAGCGCCTGAACCTCCAGCGCCGCGTCGTCATCGGGGCAGACCTGGCGACCGATCCGAAGACCGGCAAGGCGATCGTCTCGGGCCTGGCGCTGCAGAAGATCCACCAGCTGCCGATCATGAAGAACCTGCCGATCGGCGTGGCGGAAATGACCGTCGGCAACGCCAAGTGGCAGGCGGAGATGCTCAACAACTTCTTCATCGCGCTGGCGACGGGCATCTTCCTCGTCTTCGCGGTGCTGGTGCTGCTGTATCGCCGCTTCATGTCGCCGCTGGTGAACATGGGTTCGCTGCTCAACGCGCCGCTGGGCGGGCTGATCGCGCTGTGGATCGCCGGCCAGCCGCTGTCGCTCCCGGTGTTCATCGGCATGCTGATGCTGTTCGGCATCGTCGCGAAGAACTCGATCCTGCTGGTCGACTTCGCGCTGGAGGAGATGGCCAAGGGCGTCGACAAGTTCACCGCGATCGTCGATGCCGGGCACAAGCGCGCCCAGCCGATCGTGATGACCACGGTGGCGATGGTCGCCGGCATGGTGCCGACGGCGCTGTCGCTCAACGGCGACGGATCGTGGCGCGCGCCGATGGGCATGACCGTGATCGGCGGCCTGATCCTGTCGACGGTGCTCACCCTGGTGATGGTCCCCGCATTGTTCAGCCTCGCGGTCGGCCTCGAGCACTGGCTCGGACCGAAGCTGTCGCGCCGCCTGCTCACCTTCCGGCCGGGCGATGACGGCAGCCGCGTGATCGGCCATGGCCATGGCGGCGGCACGATCGAGCACAAGCCCGGGGACGATGCACCGCAACCGGCGGAGTGAACTTGATCGCGTCTGATGTATTGGGGAGCGTGTGACGAAGTTGCGCGCTCCCCTTTCTTCATCCGAGGCCGTGCCGGCGCCGCTGCGCCGGATGCGACTGGTCGCCACCGGGCTGCTCGTGGCGATGGCCGCGATCTTCCTGCTCGCCCGCGCCTTCGACCATCTGCACCCGGCACTGGGCTATGTGCGCGCCTTTGCCGAGGCGGCGATGGTCGGCGGCCTCGCCGACTGGTTCGCGGTGACGGCACTGTTCCGCCACCCGCTCCACCTTCCCATCCCCCACACCGCGATCATCCCGCGCAACAAGGACCGGATCGCCTCCACCCTCGCCCAGTTCCTGCGCGACAATTTCCTGACCCCCAAGGTCGTCGCCCGGCGCATGCAGCGCCTCGACATCGCCGCCGCCGCCGGCCGCTGGCTCGCCAATCCGGTGCATGGCGACGGCCGCATCGGCCGCGGCGCCAGCCGGCTCGCCGCCGACTTCCTCGAATCGCTCGACCAGGAGCGCCTCGGCGGCATGGCCAAGGGCGCGATCGCCGCGCGGCTGCGCGCGATCGACATCGCCCCGCTGCTCGGCCAGGCGCTCGGCGCCGCGATCGCCAAGGACCGCCACTTGCCCCTGCTCGACGGCATGACCCGCTGGGCCGCCCGCGCGCTCGACGCCAACGAGCACCTGATCCGCGAGATGGTCCATAGCCGCGCCGGCAGCATCATGCGCTGGACCGGGCTCGACGAGACGCTGGCCAACAAGATCATCGAGGGGCTGGAGAAGCTGCTCGTCGAAATGAACGAGGACCCCGGCCACCCCCTGCGCCTCAAGGCCGAGGAAGGGCTCGAGCGGCTCGCATACGACCTCCAGCACAAGCCCGAACTGCGCGAGCGCGTCGAAGCCTTCAAGCTCGAGATGCTCGAGAACCAGGCCTTCCAGCGCTGGATCGACGGGCTATGGGAAACCAGCCGCACCGCGCTGCTCCGCCTGGCGCGCGACCCCGGCAAGGCGCTGGGCGGCAAGATGGGCGAGACGCTGCGCCAGTTCGGCGTCACCCTGCAGGAGGACCGCAAGCTCGCCGACACGATCAACCGCTTCGCGCGCCGCAGCGCCGTGGGGGCCGCGACCGATTATGGCGATGGCATCGTCCGGCTGGTCTCGGACACGATCAAGGGCTGGGACGCGCAGACCATTACCGGCCGGCTGGAGAATGCCGTGGGCCGCGACCTGCAATATATCCGCATCAACGGCACGCTGGTCGGCGGCCTGGTCGGCGTGCTGATCCACACGGTGGATACGCTGCTGTAGCTGCGCCCTTCGTCACCCCGGCCTTGGGCTGTCATCCCGCTGCCTTGCCCCGCAGAAGAAGAAGCGGGATCCCGGCTCAACGCCGGGATGACGGACGCATTGGGGCCATCCTGCCTCAGACAGCAACGCCTTCCAGCACGATCTCGCCCTGGTCCTCGCCGTCCCAGTAATGCGCCCGGACGCCGTGCACCTTGATCAGCACCAGTCCCGGCGTATCGACACCTTCCTTGAACCAGAGCGAAAGCCCCTTGGTCCAATGGTCCTCGAACGCCGCCTTGTCGTGGATCAACTCTGCGACGCCCTCGACATGGACGAACACCGGCTTCATGCCGAGCAGCCCGGCCTTGCCGTGAAAGGCGAGGCCCACCTGCGCATTCGCCCTCAGGTCCGCGATCAGCCGCGTGTCCTCGCAGGCGAAGAACCAGTTGTCGCCGTCATAGTCGACGTCGCGATTGTTGCTCATCGGGCGGGCTGCGATGGTGCCGCCTTCGCTATGCGTCGAGAGCATCGCGAAATCGACGTCCTTCATCATTTCCGCCAGTTGTTCCAGCGTCTTGGCCATGATCCTCTCCGCATCTTGTGTGCGGAGGGAAGAACGAACGCCGTGGCTATTATCTCCAGTCGAGGATCGGCCAGCCCTTATCCGCGGCGAGCCTGCGCAGCGGGCCATGCGCGTTGACCGCATAGCCCTCGTCCGCCCAGTCGAGCATCGGCGCGTCGGAGACATGGTCCGAATAGGCGCGGACATGGGCGCTGCCGCGCGGAATCGCCTGCCCCGCCATCCAGCTCTCGATTCTATGGAGCTTTACGGGCCCGTAACAGTTATCGCCTTCAATCAGGGAGAGAATTCGGCCTTGCCCATCGCGCTTAGCCTCGGTTGCGATCACGTCCTCGATGCCCAGGCGCCGGGCAATCGCCGCGGCATAATAGCCGTGCGAGGCGGTCGCCATGACGATCCGGTAGCCCTCGGCCCGGTCCGCCGCGATCCGTTCGCGCGCGCCGTGGAGCACGCCGTGGGTCACTTCATGCTCGGCAAACGCTTCCGCGACCTTCGCCATCTCCTCCGGCGTGACCGCGCCGCCGAGCAGCAGCCGCTGCGAGAATTGCTTGAGGCCCGCGCGATCGACCTGCTTGAGCAGATAGCCGATCCCGGCCACGGCCACCGCCGGGAACAGCGCCAGCCGCCACGGCGCCCGCGCCTTTGCCGCCGCCACCAGGAAGCGCGTCCAGGTCGGCGCGGCGGTGATGGTCTTGTCCATGTCGTAGATTGCGAGACAGTGCATTGATGCATCTACGAGCGGAGGCGCTTGCCGATCCAGCCCGAATCGCCGAAAGGTGCGCGCGATGAGCGCCTTGGCCGATTTCGAACGGGTTGATTCCGGCAGCGGCGGCGCAGTCCTCCGCTTTACCGGCAATTTGTCGCTCGCCAGCCTGGGCGACCTGCCCGACCGGCTCGATGCGGTCGAAGGCGATGTCAGCCGCATCGACCTGTCGCAGGTCGAGCGGATCGACACGGTCGGCGCCTGGGTGGTCCACCGCTTCGCACGCGACAAGGAAGCGCCGGTCGAGGGGCTTCAGCCGGCAAGCCAGCATCTGTTCGACCAGGTCGTCGCCGCCGAGCATCCGATCGAGCTGCCGCGCAAGCCGGCCAGCCCGTTCGTCCACCTGCTCTCCGAAGTCGGCGATGCGGTGCTCACCGCCTTCCACACGCTCTACGGCCTGCTCGGCTTCTTCGGCGCGACGCTGATCGCCTTCTGGAACGTCGCCAGGCATCCCAGCCGTTTCCGCTTCAACGCCACCGTCCACCGCTTCGAAGTGGTCGGCGTATCGGCGCTCGGCATCATCGGGCTGATGAGCTTCCTGATCGGCATCGTCATCGCCCAGCAGGGCGCGGTGCAGCTCCGCCAGTTCGGCGCGGAAGTCTATACGATCAACCTGCTCGGCCGCATCACCCTGCGCGAGCTCGGCATCCTGATGACGGCGATCATGGTCGCCGGGCGTTCGGGCTCGGCTTTCGCCGCGCAGATCGGCACGATGAAGCTGACCGAGGAGATCGACGCGATGCGCACGATCGGCGTCTCGCCGATGGAAGCTTTGGTCGTTCCACGCGTGCTGGCGGTGGTGATGATGCTGCCGCTGCTCGGCTTCTATTCGGCGCTGATCGGAATCATCGGCGGCGGGCTGCTCTGCTGGGTGCAGCTCGACATCCCGCCGGTAACCTTTGTCCAGCGTATCCGCGAAGTCGTGCCCCTCACCGATCTCTGGGTCGGGCTGGTCAAGGCGCCGGTATTCGGCGCGATCATCGCGATCGCCGGTTGTTTCCAGGGCATGCAGGTGGAGGCGGATGCCGAACAGGTCGGCCGCCGCACCACCATCGCCGTCGTCCAGGCGATCTTCCTGGTGATCGTGCTCGATGCCTTTTTCGCGGTGTTCTTCACCCAGGTTGGCTGGATATGACCGCGCCCACCCTTCCCCATGACGACGATGTCGTCATCTGCGTCCGCGGGCTGAAGAACTGCTTCGGCGAGCAGGTGGTGCACGAGGATCTCGATCTCGACGTGCGCCGCGGCGAGATCCTCGGCGTGGTCGGCGGCTCGGGCACCGGCAAGTCGGTGCTGATGCGCTCGATCATCGGCCTGCAGACCCCGATCGAAGGCGAGATCCAGGTGTTCGGCGAGAACACGATCGGGCGCGACGAGACCGAGGCAACCGAGATCCGCAAGCGCTGGGGCATATTGTTCCAGGGCGGCGCGCTCTTCTCCACGCTCACCGTGTCGGAGAATGTCCAGGTCCCGCTCAAGGAATATTACCCCAGGCTCGACCAGGCGCTGCTCGAGGAAATCGCCGCCTACAAGGTGGTGATGACCGGCCTGCCCCCCGAGGCCGCGCCCAAATTTCCCGCCGAGCTTTCGGGCGGCATGAAGAAGCGCGCCGGCCTGGCCCGTGCGCTCGCGCTCGATCCCGAGCTGCTGTTCCTCGACGAGCCGACCGCCGGGCTCGACCCGATCGGCGCGGCGGCCTTCGACGAGCTCACCGCCTCGCTCCAGAAGACGCTAGGGCTCACCGTGTTCCTGATCACCCATGACCTCGACACGCTCTATGCGATCTGTGATCGCGTCGCGGTGCTGGCGGACAGGAAGGTCATCGCAGTGGGAACGATTCCCGAGCTGCTCGCCTTGGACCATCCGTGGATCCAGGAATATTTCAACGGACCGCGCGGACGCGCCGCGGTCAGCAGCGTCAAGGCAAATGCCGGGCACGCGACTGAGGACAGGGGCTGATGGAAACGCGTTCGAATCACGTGCTGGTGGGCGCCGTCGTGCTGATCCTGCTCGCGGTGCTGGCCCTGTTCATCGTCTGGCTCGCCCGCCTCTCCGGCGGCAATGAGCGCGAATATGACATCTTCTTCCGCCAGGCGGTCGATGGGCTCAATCCGGGCTCGGCAGTGGCCTTTTCCGGCGTGCCCTCGGGCCAGGTGAAGGCGATCGAGTTCTGGAAGCCCGATCCTCAGCTGGTGCGCGTGCGCATCACCGTGAAGGACGAGGTGCCGATCCTCGAAGGCACCACCGCGACGATCCAGAGCAGCTTCACCGGCCCGAGCACCATCCAGCTCGAAGGCGCGGTAAAGGGTGCGCCCGAGATCAAGTGCCCGCACGAGAACCCCAAGGCGGCCTGCCCGCTCGGCGTGCCGGTGATCCCGACCAAGCCGGGCGGTCTGGGCGCGATCTTCTCCTCGGCGCCGAAGCTGCTCGAGCGGCTGACCACGCTCACCGAGCGGCTGACCGAGCTGATGAGCGACAAGAACCAGGCCTCGATCGCCGGCATCCTGGCGAACACCAATCGCCTGACCGATGCTCTCGCCGATCGCGGACCGGAGATCGCGGCGACGCTGGCCGAGACGCGAGTCGCCATCCAGAAGTTCGGCGTTGCCACCGAGCAGATCGGCCAGCTGGCGCAGACCGCCAATGGCGTCGTCGCCGATGACGTGAAGCCGACGATCGCCAATCTCAACAAGACCATCGCGTCGGCCAAGAAGAGCATGGATGCGCTCGAGGCGATGCTCGGCGACGCTCGGCCGGGCGTGCAGGCCTTCTCCAAGAAGACCGTGCCCGAGATCGGCCAGCTGATCCAGGATCTGCGGATCATGGCACAGTCGCTTTCCTCGGTCTCCGAGAAGCTCGACCAGGGCGGCGCGTCCAGCCTGGTCGGCAGCCCCAAGCTCCCCGACTACAAGCCCAAGAAGTGAGAGACGCGATGAAGAAGCTCGCCCCGCTCCTGCTGGCCGCCCCGCTCGCCGCGATGCTCTCCGGCTGCATCTCGTTCGGCGGCAAGCCGCCCAAGGTGCCGTTCATGACGATCCGCGCCGCCGAGCAGGTCAAGCCCGGCGACGTGCAGACCCCGGCTTCGGGCTCGACGGTCACCGTGCTGTTCCCGGTGGTCCCGCACGAACTCGCGACGACGCGCGTGCCCGTCCATCAGGGCGGCAATGCCGTCGCCTATGTGAAGGATGCGCAGTGGGTGGAGGCGCCGCCGCGCCTGTTTGCCCGGCTGCTCGGCGACACCATCTCGGCGCGCACCGGCCGCCCGGTGCTGAGCTATCGCCAGTCGCAGGTCGATCCGGGGGCTACCCTGTCGGGCGAGTTGCGCAGCTTCGGCGTCGATGCCGATACCAACGAGGCGGTGGTGATCTATGACGCGCTGCTGGTGCAGGGTGACGATGCCACCAAGTTCCAGAAGCGCCGCTTCGAAGCGCGCGCACCGCTAGCCGAAGTGAAGCCCGAGCTGGTCGCCGAGGCGCTCAACAAGGCCGCGAACCAGGTCGCGGTCGAAGTTTCGGACTGGGTGGGCAAGTAACAGCCGCACTCCCTGAACGGATCCCCGGCGCGAGCCGGGGAACGGCCAGCGTATCTCAATCCTATTGCGCCCGCCGCACCGCCGGCAGCGCGTTGCACACGTCCACGCCGCCCATCGGCACGGTGAAGAACGCGCCGTCGCGATTCTCGCGTGCCTTGATCCAGGCGGCGAAGCGCGGGTTATCAGTGCTGCGATACTGGAAATGCGGGCGCTCGTCCTCGGGCAGCTGGCTGGCGAGGCGGACCGAGAGGATCGGCGTGGGCGTCTGGTCCTTGGCATAGACACCCAGTTGCGCGGTGCCGCGCGGCAGGCTGGACAGCCATTGCATGCCCTCGATCACCCGGCCGATGATCGCGATGTTGCGGTCGAGCGGGCGCGGGGCGTGACCGATCACGGTGTAGAGCTCGGCGCCACTGCCGGTCGACGGCGCCAGGTCGCGCGCGACGCCGACCATCGAGTAGCAATGGGTCAGCGAGCTCACCGCGCCGTAATTGGCGAGCGGCCAGCCATCGGCGCTGAGGCCGGTCTTGGCCGCATAGCTGTCCGGCTTGGCGAAGGTGACGCTCTTCACCGCGTCGAAGCCCGGCCATTCATATTCCGCCGGCGGGTTCTCGATCACGCCGGGCGGGAGCGCCGTCTTGTCGTCGCCGCCACCCCATTGGGTCACGTAATTGTCCTGCACCCGGTAGACGCTGGTGGCGTCCCACCAATGCGCCTCGGCGAGCTTGCGGATATTGGCGACGTGCGCGGGGGCGTAGCGCGGGGCGAGGCGGATATAGACCTGGTGGCCGCCCTGCAGCGTCATCACCAGTATCTCGTTGTCGGGAATCGCCTTCCAGTCCTCGGGCGCCGGATCGGCCGGCGACGGCGCGGTCTGGGCAGTTGCGGTCGGAATGGCGGCGAGCGCGGCAAGCGCGAGGAAGGGCTTCAGCATGGCGCAAGACTGCTGCTTGCCTCCGCCCCCGTCAATCGTTAGGGCACGCAACTTCCGGGACATGCGGAGCGGTGGCCGAGTGGTCGAAGGCGCTCGCCTGGAAAGTGAGTATACGGCAAAACCGTATCGAGGGTTCGAATCCCTCCCGCTCCGCCATTATTCCAATAATATCAATTACTTAAATTGTACTCGCGGGCCGCCAGGACCGGGTTCCTGCCGCGCGCGGCCTCTATCATTTCACAAGGCGATGATGCCGCGCCGCAAGGCGACGGTAACCGCCTGGGTGCGGTCGTTGACGTCGAGCTTGGAATAAACGCTGCGCAGATGCGCTTTCACCGTTTCTTCGGACAGGGACAGTTCCCAGGCGATCACCTTGTTCGGCTTGCCGGCCGCCACGTGCTGGAGGATCGCCACCTCGCGAACGCTGAGCGGCTCTTCGGCCGAATGGATGGCGATCTGCTGCGCCAGCGCGGCGGGGACGTAGCGCCCGCCGGCGTGGACGATGCGGATCGTCTCGAGCAATTCCTTGCGGAGCGAGCTCTTCAGCAGATAACCGCACGCGCCGGCCTTGAGCGCGCGCACCGCCTGGACGTCGCCGTCATAGGTGGTGAGCACGACGATGCGCGCCGCGGGGGCCTGCGCCCGGATCTCGGCGATCGCCTGCATGCCGCTGCGCACCGGCATCTGGAGGTCCATCAGCGTGACGTCCGGGCGCAGATTCTGGAACGCATCGACAGCCTCGACGCCATTGGTCGCCTCGCCGACCAGGACCATGTCCGGCTCGGGCGCGAGGATGGCGGCGATGCCGTCACGGAACACCGCATGATCGTCAACCGCCAGCACACGGATGGGATTGCCCGCGGTCACGCGTCCCGCACTCCTCCGAGGATCGCCTGCAGCCAGCCGGCAACACGGCGTCGCCCGGCATAAGCGGCGCGCGCGGGCACGCGCAGCACGACCTCCGTCCCGTCGCCTTTCCTGCCCACGATATCGAGCCTCCCACCGATCCGGCTAGCACGCTCGCGCATGCCGATCAGGCCATAATGCCCCGAACGGCTGCCCGCGGCGAGTATCTCTTCGGGAATGCCGGCACCCGTATCGCGGATACTCAGGACGAACTGCCGGTGGCCATATTCCAGTCCGACCGAGATCGATTGCGCCGCCGCATGGTGCAGGGCGTTGCGGAGCGCCTCCTCGACGATGCGCAGCGCCTCGGTGGTCACCAGCGCACGCAGCGGACGCTGCCCACCACTGACCGACAGGCGGATCCGCGGACCGTCCCCCTCGGCCATCGTCTCCACCAGCGCATCGATCTTGTGCCCGAGTTCTCCCGCTTCCGGCACACAGCGCAAGTCACGCACCCGCTCGCGCCCCTCGATCACCACAGCATCGGCGCTGTCCAGCGCGCGGTCGAGCGATTGCCGGGTGACGGGATCGGTGATCCGGTCGGCCACCACCTGGAAGCGCATCATCAGCCCCTGGATGCCCTGGAGCAGCGTGTCGTGCAGCTCCCGGGCGATGCGCTCGCGCTCGGCCATCCGGTCCGCCATGCGCAGCTGGATGCGGTTGGCGACGGCACGCAGGCGCAGCGCGTAAGCGAGCCAGAGCAGGCCGAGCAGAAGGATCGCGCAGAGCAGCTTGAACGGCCAGCCCTGCACGAAGGTCGGCTTGATGACGATGTCGAGCGTCGCGCCCGGATCGCTCCAGTCCTGCCGATTGTCCGAGGCGATGACACGGAAGCGATACGAACCCGGGCCGAGATTGGCGTAGGACGCCAGGCGACGGCTGCCGGCATCGACCCAGTCGGCATCGACACCCTCCAGGCGATAGCGGAACCGCAGCCGCTCGGGATGGGCGTAGGAGAGCGCGGTATAGTCGATATCGAAGGCATGGGTCCCCGGCGAAAGGACCAGCGCGGCCGGATCGCGATGGACGGCGCCAGCACTCGTCAGCGCCCGGATCGTGACGGGCGGGCGGACCGCCCTTCGCAGAAGCTGGGCCGGATCGATGAACGCGACGCCATTATTGTTGAGCTGCCACACCCGGCCGTCAGCCCCGAACGCCATTTGGGGACCGGCAAAGGCAAGGTTCTGGGAAATCCGGACACCGTCCCGCAGGTCGAGCGCAACACGCTCCAGCGCTGCGCCCGGATTGTCAAAGGCGTGCTCGAGATCCCGGGTGGAGACCCTGGAGATGACGTCGCGACGCATCAGCCATGTGTCGCCCGCCGGCGTCTGCAGCAGATCCCGCAGCTGCGCGGCCCAGGGCACGCGCCGCCAGTCCAGGCGATCGATCCTGTTTCCGCGTATCCGCAACAGGCCGTTGCTTCCGCTCAGGAACAGGGCATCAAGGCCAGCCGACAAATGGGTGATCACCCCGGGGTCATGCTTGCCAAGCGGCGTGATGCTGACCTTTTCGCCAATCACCTGCACCAGCTCCTTGCCGGTCGTATAGGCTAGGTCCCCGGCCGCGGTGATCACGAGATCCGCGGATTGCGGCTTGGGGAGCTGCCGCCCCGGCACGTGCCAACCGCGCGCATCATGCCATCTGAGTTCATTCCTGACGGTCCCGACCCAGAGGCGGCCGAAGCGATCCTCGGCACAGACGGAAGTCAGACCCTCGTCCATGGGCCGGGGGATCGCGACCTGGCGCCCCTGCTGGAGCCGGACGATCCGCGTCCCGTAGATCAGCCAGAGCCCCTTGCCGTGCGCCGGGCATTGCCCGTCCGGCCAATCGTTCAGAAGCTTGCGCGGCTGGCCGGTCGAAAGCTGGAACACCCCCTGGTCGGAGCTGACATAGACTTCCGAACCGCTCTGGCTCATGGCGAGGCCGTAGGAAAAATTGCCCGTGACGAACGGCTCGCGCACCGCGGTGGCGCGCCGAAACCGGTCGAGCCCCAATTGCGTGGCAACCCATATGTTGCCGTCGCGATCGATGAAGAGATCGGCGATGCTTTCCGAGGTCAGCCCGTCGGCGACCGAGAACAGCCCGGGTTGATCGCTGGCACCGCGCCCGGCTTGCGCCACGCCGGGCGCATAATAGACGCCCTTGCGCAGCGCCAGGCCCCACAGGCCGCCATCGACGCCGAAGGCCCGCAATATCGGCGGCGCGGTCGCGGCTTGCCGCAGGCCGGGCGGGTGATCGAGCAGTTTGCCGTCCCGCCCGGCCAGCATCACCAGGCGCTTGCCGGGGACCCATAACCGGCCCCATCGATCCGTAAAGCAGCGGGATCCGGTAAGCGGAAAGCCACTGGCCTGAAACCGCGTCGCGCCGGGGCGGAGAAACAGGAGGATCGATCTCCGGGTATCGGAGCGGGTGATCCACATCGTTCCGTCCGCCGTTACGCACGGCTCGCTCAGATAGCCGTCCGCTACCCCGTACCGCGCCTCGGCATTCTCCCAGCGGCCGTTGGCGAACCGGAACAGCCGCTCACTGGCGAAGTTGCGATAGCCGGCCACCGCCCAGATCGCTCCGTCCGGGGTTTGCGCCAGATAGCTGATCGTCGCCGGCGGGCTGGGCATCGGCACATGGCGGAGTTTGCCGCCACGATAGACCGCAACGCCGGCACTCTGGCCATAGCCGACCCATAGTTCCCCCGAGCGAGTCACCAGCAGCGGCCCGGCGGAGGCACGTTCCAGGGGCGAGCCCATCTCCACCGGGATCCGCTCGAAGGTGAGTCCGTCGAAGCGAAACAGGCCCTCGGCGGCGGATATCCATATCCAGCCATCCGGCGTCTGCGCGATCCGGGCCATGCCGGCAGGCGCGCCTTCATAGGTCATCCAGCGATCGTGCCGGAATTGCTCGAGACGGGGTGGAATTTCCTGTCCGGCGGCAGGGACGGCACCGAAGGCCGCAACCGCGAGAAGCGCGGCGAGCAATCCCCGGCAAGCGGCAATCAGCATGCGCACCGGCGTTCCCCCCTCGCCTTCGTCATCCAGGCCTGTCGCGGCATGCCGAGCCTGTCGGCACCAAAGGGCGTAGCAGCTTTTCCCCCGTTTGAGGATCAGCCCCGGGAAGCGGCCATTTCGCGCCGTGCCCGGGTCCCTCGCCCCGTTCCGGCTTCCCTCGAAAGTGTGGCTGCGGGCTACCCCGTACGACATCGAAGCGCGGCGCCGGATCCGCCAGACAGCGATCAACACATCGTCGAGCGGGAGCGATCGCCATGCGGCTTACAGGGAAAGTTGCCCTCGTCACCGGCACCGCCAGCGGCATCGGCCAAGCCATATCCGACCTGTTCGTTCGCGAAGGCGCCGTGGTGTTCGCCGCCGATATCGCGCCGCCGGCCCGGCCTTATCTGGACGGGGTCACGCCATTGACGCTCGACGTGACGAGCGAAGCCGACTGGACCCGCGCGGTGGACCGGGTGGTCGAACAGGCGGGCGGGCTGGACATACTGGTCAACAATGCCGGGATCATCGCGTACGAGCCGCTCCACGCACTCGGCCTGGAAGCCTGGCTCAGGATGATCGCGGTCGACCAGACCGGCGTGTTCCTGGGCATGCGCGAAGCGGTGCGGGTGATGCGGCTGCAACAGGCGGGCGCCATCGTGAACGTCGCATCGATCTGGGGCAGTGCGGCGGTTGCCGGCGCACACAGCTATCACGCCGCCAAGGGCACGGTGCTCCAGATGACCAGGAACGCAGCGATCACCTATGTCGGCGACGGCATTCGCGTGAACGCGGTGCTGCCGGGCTTCATCCGCACGCCGCTCACCGATGCACAGGACGCAGCGCTCAACGAGGCGGTGATCGACGCGACGCCGATGCGGCGCGGCGGCCAGCCGAGCGAGGTCGCCTATGGCTGCCTGTACCTGGCCAGCGACGAGGCCAGCTACGTCACCGGCACCGAGCTCGCGATCGACGGCGGATATCTGGCGCAATGAACGCCAGGCAGGAACGGCGCGCCCCCGGACAACCCTTCCCCCATGGCGGAGCGCCGTTCCACGCGATTTCACCTGAAGCGGCCGGCGCAGGACCGGCGATGACATCGAACGAAGGAGACAGACGATGACCGACGAGATGGGACGCTCCGGAATCGATCGGCGCGAGCTGCTGCAGACGGGTGGCGGCGCCGCGATGGCGGGCTTGCTGGCAACCGGCGGGATCGTGCCCGCCAGCGCCGAAGAAGCGGGCGCCAGTGCGCTCGGGATGCGGCTGCAGGGCGTCCAGCATTTCGGGTTGACGGTCCAGAACATGGAACGCGCCTTCACCTTCTACACCGAGGTTCTCGGTGGCACCGAAGTGATGCGCGACGGCGATTTCCAGGGCGAGCGCATCCACAACACGCTGCTGACCGACCAGGAGATCGAGGCCCGGGTGCGCGGCGTCAATCCGCGGACGATGGGCGTGCCCGATCTCAAAGGCGGTTCCCAGCGGCTCGACGTGCGCTTCATCCAGTTCGACAATGTCGTGCTCGAGCTGCTGCAATATCGCGACGCCGACCAGCCGCTGGGCGGACCGCGCAGCTTTGCCGAGCCGCTCGACCATATGAGCCCGGCCTTTCCGCGGATGATGCACATCTGCTTCCACATCCGCGACGATGTCGACTTCAACCAGTTCATCCATGACCTGGAAGCGGAATCGACCCGACGCGGCATGGCCCAGGTCCGCGCCAATCGCGTGCTGACCGTCACCACCGAGGCCCAGCGCCAGGCAGCGCCGCTGCAGGCCAATTCCAATCCGATCACCGAAGGCAAGTCGAACGGCTGGCGGCTGATCTACTGCAAGGGGCCGGAGGGCGAGCAGCTCGAGTTCGTCCAGGCGCTCGGCCCGGTCAAGCAGGTCTTCGACAACGCCCGCGCCGCGCGGCAGCGCCTGGTGGCGCGCCCCTAATCCTCCATCGCGAAGGATCAGCCCATGTTCGGTTCGCTACTCGGGCGCCGCCCCGCCACCGCGCAGGACACGCCCTACATCACCGGCGTCAACACCCCGATGCGCGAGGAGCTGACGATCGAGGACCTCCAGGTCTTCGGCACAATTCCGCTGGCTCTCCGTGGGCGTTACCTGCGCATGGGCCCCAATCCGATGTACCCCAATCCGGGCAAGCATCACTGGTTCGCCGGCGACGGCATGATCCATGGCATCCGCATCGAGGATGGACGGGCGCTCTGGTACCGCAATCGCTGGATCCGCTCTAACGCGGTGAGCGACGCGCTCGGCGAGGAACGGACACCGGGCCCGCGGCATCTGTTCGACACGGTCAACACCAATGTGATCGGCTATGGCGGCGAGACCTTCGGGCTGATCGAGGCGGGCAGCACGCCGGTGGTGATCGGAAAGACGCTGGAGACCGAGCGCTACACCGATTTCGCCGGCACGCTGCACGGCGGGCTCAGCGCGCATCCGCATGTCGACCCGCTGACCGGCGAGATGCTCGCGGTCAGCTACGACGCGGCGAAATGGAGCGCGATCCGCTACCTGGCGATCGGCCCCGAGGGCGAGGTACGGCGCGAAGTGAAGGTGCCCGTGCGCCACGGCCCGATGATCCACGACTTCGCCTTTACCGGCCGGTTCGCGATCCTGTTCGACCTGCCCGTCACTTTCTCGCTCACCGCGGCGATCGCGGGTTATCAATTCCCCTATCGCTGGAATGCCGGACACAAGCCGCGCATCGGTCTGCTGCCGCGCGACGGCGATGCCGGCGACGTGATCTGGTGCCCGGTCGATCCCTGCTTCGTCTTCCACGCCGTCAACGCGCATGACTCGGCCGACGGCAACGTGGTCCTCGACCTCGTCGTCCATGACCGGATGTTCTGGCGGCGAACCTCGGGGCCCGATTCCGAGCATTGCAGCCTGGAGCGCTGGACGCTCGATCCGGTTGCGCGAGCGGTCCGGCGCACCACGCTCGATCCGGCACCGCAGGAGTTCCCACGCTGCGACGAGCGACGGCTCGGCCAGACCTATCGCTATGCCTATACCATGGCGATGGTCGATCCGTTCCTCGGCACCGGCCTGTTCAAGCACGACCTCGCCACCGGCACGCGCCAGGCGCACGACTTCGGTCCGGACCGTCACCCCTGCGAATTCATCTTCGTGCCGGCGCACGCCGATGCCGGAGAGGATGAAGGCTGGCTGATGGGCTTCGTGATCGACGCGGCCGCCGGGACCACCGACCTGGCGATCCTCGATGCCCGGGATTTCGAGGCACCGCCCCTCGCCCGCATCCGCGTGCCGCACATCGTCCCGCCCGGCTTCCACGGCAATTGGATCGCCGACTGACCCCGTTCTTCCAGAGGAGATGCAAGATGCGCCTTTCCACCCGCTTCGTGCTCGCCATGCTGATCAGTACGGCAGCGCCTGCCGCACCGGCGCTGGCACAGGATCACGCCGGCATTCGCTATGCCGAAATCCCCGCCACCGCCTATGCCGTGGTCGCCGAGATCCAGGCCAGGCCCGGCAAGGAGGACGCGCTGCGCCAGGCGACGTTGCCGCTCGTCGCCAAGGTCCGCGCCGAACCCAACAACCTGCTCTATTTCCTCCAGGAGGATCGCGAGCGGCCCGGCCATTTCATCTTCTACGAGATCTTCGCCACGCAGGCGGATTTCGAAGCGCACAACCGCACGCCGCACGTCCAGGCCTGGTTCGCGCGCCTGCCCGAGCTCGCCGACGGCCCGATCAAGGCCATGCGGATGCAGATCCTCAACAACCGCCCCTGACCCCCCCGAAATAGGAGATACCCAGATGAACAAGGCCATTGCCGCGCTCGCGTCCGCGAGCCTCGCCACCAGCGCCGCACCCGCCCTTGCCGGCGATGATGCCGGACACCCGACCATCGTCCTCATCCACGGCGCCTTCGTCGACGGGTCGGGCTGGGCGGGCGTGTACAATATCCTGCGCAAGGACGGCTATGAGGTGGTCGTTCTGCAGAACCCGACCACCTCGCTCGAGGACGATGTCGCGGCCACCCGGCGCGCGCTCGCGACGATCAAGGGCAAGGTGGTGCTGGTCGGCCATAGCTATGGCGGGGTGATCATCACCGAAGCCGGATCGGATCCCAAGGTCACCGCGCTCGTCTATGTCGCCGCCTTCGCGCCGGACCAGGGAGAGTCGGTTTCCTCGATCGTCGCCAGCGCCCCGCCGGGCGCACCCCCGCTGCCGATCATCCCGAGTCCCGACGGCACGCTGACGCTCGACAAGGCGCAATTCCCCGCGCTCTTCGCCGGCGATGTGGCGCCGGAGACGGCACGGTTCATGGCGGATTCGCAGCAGCCCTGGGGTGCGAAGGCGCTGGAGGGCAAGATCACCGTGCCGGCCTGGAAGAGCAGGCCGAGCTGGTTCGTCGTGCCGAAGGACGATCACATCATCCCGCCCGCCGGCCAGCGCGGCATGGCGCAGCGCGCCCGGGCGACGCTCCGTGAAGTCTCCGGCAGCCATGCGGTCTTCGTGTCGAAGCCCGAGGCAGTCGCCGCGGTGATCGAGGAAGCGGCGCAGGGCGGCGCGGCCAAGCGAGGGCAATGAAGCCATGGCACTCCATGACATCATCGGCAGCAGGCTCGGCTTCGGCGCGGCGCCGCTCGGCAACATGTTCCGTGACATCCCCGAAGACGAGGCGCTAGCCACCGTCGAGGCGGCGTGGAACGACGGGATACGCTATTACGACAACGCCCCCTTCTACGGCGCCGGCCTGGCCGAGCTCCGCATGGGCGCGGCGCTGCAGGGCAAGCCGCGCGATCGCTATGTGATCAGCACCAAGGTCGGGCGCGTCGTGCTCGAAGCGCTGGAAGACGGCCCGCGCGACAATGGCGAGAAAGGCGCCGTCTTCGCGCATGGCCGCCCGAACAAGGTGATCAACGACTATTCGGCCGACGCCACGCTCCGCTCGATCGAGGACAGCCTGAAGCGCCTGCGGACCGACCGCATCGACATCGTCTGGGTGCACGACATCGCCCAGGACTTTTACGGCGACGATTGGCTGGCGATGTTCGAGACCGCGCGGACCGGTGCGTTCAGGGTGCTTGACCGGCTGCGCGACGAGGGCGTGATCAGGGCCTGGGGCCTGGGCGTCAATCGCGTCGAGCCGATCGAGCTGCTGCTCGATCTCGACGGCCCCCGCCCCGACGGCTCGCTGCTCGCCGGCCGCTACACGTTGCTCGACCATGGCCGCGCGCTGCAGCGCCTGATGCCCAGGGTGGCGGAGCGCGGGCTCGGCATCGTTGTCGGCGGGCCGTACAGCTCCGGCGCGCTCGTCGGCGGCCCGAATTTCGAATATGCCCCGGCCACGCCCGCCATCCTCGACAAGGTGGCGCGGATCAAGGCGCTCGCCGACCGGTACGGCATCAGCGTGAAGGCGGCCGGGCTGCAGTTCGCGCTCGCCAATCCCGCCGTCGCCGCGGTGATCCCGGGCGCCAGTCGCCCCGGCCGGATCGCCGAGGACCGCGCCGCGCTCGAGGAAAGCATCCCCGCCGATTTCTGGCGCGATCTGCGCGCGGCCGGGCTGGTCGATCCCGCTGCACCGCTGCCTATCCCGGCCTGAAATCCACCCATCGGAGTCGATCGATGCCCTTGCTGACGCTTGCCCTTGCGCTATCGGCGCCTTCCGCCAGCTTCGATGCCCAGGCGCGCGCCGCCTGCGCGGCCCCCGCCGGCACCCGCCCGCAGCTGCAGGGGATCGAGGTCGAGGGGATCGCCGCGCGCGGCGGCGACCTCCCCTATCTGCGCATCACCGATCGCGAGAGCGGCGGCCGCATGAACGCCTATTACGATCCCGCCGCGCAACCGGCTGCCTGGGCGCGGGCGGCTTGCCTGGGCGCGCAGATCCGGTTGCTCCATGCCGAGACCGGCAGGGTCTGGCGCAATGCCCACTGGTCCTCCGTGGTCTTCACCCCGAGCGCCGACTATATCCCGCCCCGCGATACCTCCGAGAAGCGCTGGGCGATCGCCACCGCGCCGGACGGCACGCTTACCCCCGCCGGGCAGAAGATGGCGGTCGTGGTCATGCCGCATGAGCAGGTCCATGCCTTTCAGCAGCGCGCCGGCGCGGACGCGCCGCGCTGGTTCCATGAGGGGCACGCCGTATGGATCAGCCGCAAGGTCGTCGCGGTCCTGGCGCCCGCCGAAGCCCGCGCGGACGCGCTCGAGGGCGCCCGCGCGCTCCAGGTTTCGACCGAGCCGGTAGCGCTTGCCCGCTGGGGCGGCATGCAGGTGAAGCCCGAGGCGATCCTGCGCCAGGTGAGCGCCGAGGAGCGGGAGAAGATCAAGGCGAACCCGCATTATGCGCCCGCCGGCCCGTTCAACTTCAAGCCGGACGACATGGTCAGCGACGAAAGCAACACCGCCGCACGCTATGAAGCGGCATGGCGTGTCTTCGCCAGCCTGGAGGCGGCCCATGGCACGTCGCGGGTCGGGGCCTGGGTGCGCGACCTCACGGCGACGGCGGGACCGGTGGCACCCAAGCGGATACTGGAGACCGGGCGGCTGGCGTTCCAGCAGGACCTCGCCTCCCGTCTCCAATAGCAGCGGCTCAGCGACTGCCGGACAGCTCCTCGGCAACGTCGAGCCGCGCCGCGAAGGGATCGCGGGTCATCCGCGCCTGGCCGTCCGTCGCCAGGTCCATCAGCACCTTGTCCCCCGCCCGGAACGGTGCCCATGCCGAACGGCCCGCTCCGTTGGGATTCCCGGTCCGCGCGAAATTCTCGACATAGGCGTGGAAGGCATCCGAAAGCTGCACGTCGCGCGGGGCCAGCTTGTCGCCGTAACGCGCCGCCACCGTGCCGAACATGTAGGGCACGTCGCTGGCATGGCGTGCGCCCGGCGAGGGCAGCAGCGACTGGGCGACATAGGAGAAGCGGTAGAACCAGACCGGCTGGCCGGTCCGTGCGACCGAAGTCGCGATGAAGCGCGACGGCTCGAGGAAGGCGCGGTCGCGGGCCATTGCACGGCGGACGACATCGGCATCGAGCCTGCCGTCGGGATCATAGGCGGCCCGCGCTGCGGCCTGTTCCGCGCCGAAAGCAGCGAACAGCGCGTCCTTGTCTCCCGGGCGGGCGCCGATCGGGGCGTCGTCGGAGGTCGCGCCGACGATCAGCGGCACTTTCGCCTGCTTGCCGGAGCGGAAGATGTCCTCGGTGGCGCCGGTGATGATCGTGCCGTCGATCATGCCGCCGCCGACATAGGTGTCGCCGCCCGGCACCTTGCCGATCGCCATGAACACGCCCTCCGACACCGTCGCCGCCGGCAAGGCCCGCAGCTGCGCCAACGCCGCCGGGCCCGAGGCGGAAATGCCTGCGCTACGGGCGAAATTCTCGCCGAAGCGCTCGGCCTCGGGCAGCGTCTTGGGGGCGAGCAGATTGCGGCCTCCGCCGGACATCACCACCGCGCGGGCGAACAGCCCCCTGGCCGCGGGCGAGCCCATCAGGGTGAGGATCGAGATGCCGCCGGCCGATTCACCGACCACGGTTACCTGCCTGGGATCGCCGTCGAATTTGGCGATATTGGCCTGCACCCATTTGAGCGCGGCGATCTGGTCCATGAAGCCGAAATTGCCGGTCGGCCCCTCCTTGGCCTGGGTCAGGGCCGGGTGGGCGAAGAAGCCGAAGCGGCCGAGGCGGTAGTTCAACGTAACGGTCACGATGCCGTTGTTGGCAAAGGTTGTGCCGTCGAAGATCTTCGAAGCGCTGCCGCCGTTCATCAGGCCGCCGCCATGGATCCAGACCACCACCGGACGAAGCCGGGCCGAAACAGACACAGGCTTCCAAACGTTCAAAAACAGACAGTCTTCGGACGCGGAAGTTGACTGCGGCTCGTCCATCGGGATCATCTGCTGCATGCAGACGGGCGCGAAATCCTTGGTTTCCCTCACCGTGGTCCAGGGCGAAACCGGCTGCGGGGCACGCCAGCGAAGATCCGCGACCGGAGCGGTCGCATAGGGAATGCCGCGGAACGCAATCACCGCGCCCTCCACACTGCCCTCGATCGGACCCGAGGCGATGGTGACGCGCGCCGGATCGTTCGGCGCGGCGGCCGCCGACAACGCTGCCATGAGCGGGAGCGCGAGAAGGCGCAGGGACTTGGTCATCTTCGGCCTCACTTGTCGAGAATAGCGTTCGCGGCGCCGCTGTCCGCCTTGGGGGCGAGCGGCGCGGTGAAATTGGGCACGTCGCGGCTGTTGCGCAGATCGGCGGGAACGCCGGTGGTGTTGATGTACCAATCGAGCAGGCGGCGCTCGAGCGCGTCCTGCACCCTGGCATGGCTGCGCTGGCCGATCAGGTTGTTGAGCTCCTGCGGATCGGCCTGGCGATCATAGAGCTCGCTCAGCCCCTGCGGGCGCTGGACGAAGGTGTAGCGCTGGGTGCGCACCGATGCCGCG
The DNA here is from genome assembly GCF_038440415.1 of Sphingomonas sp. OTU376. NCBI lineage: Bacteria > Pseudomonadati > Pseudomonadota > Alphaproteobacteria > Sphingomonadales > Sphingomonadaceae > Sphingomonas > Sphingomonas sp. OTU376. The sequence continues at coordinate 134,809 of NZ_JASATQ010000001.1, forward strand.
CGGCCGACCAAGGCCGGCTGCTCCGCCGCCAGTTCGGACTTGCGCGCATAGAGGCCGCCCGAGGGCGAATCGAAGGCCTGGGGCTCGTAGATGTTCATCCCCGCCTCGGTGAAGGCGGCACGGTTCGGATCGCCCTGCCCGCCGCGCAATTGCGGCATCATCGAGCGGGCGAAATTGGTGTGGGTGGAGGACAGGCCGGCGAGATCGAGGAAGGTCGGCAGCACATCGTACAGCTCGGTCATGCCCGTCGCGACGTTGCCGGCGACGCCGCCGGGCATGCGGCCGATCATCGGCACATGGGTGAGGCAGGTCTCGAGCCCGCCATGCCATTTCTCGACCAGCCCGTAATCGCCGGCATAATCGCCATGATCCGAGCTGACGAGCAGCGCGGTATCCTTGTCGCGGCCGGTGCGCTCCAGCGCTTCCATCAGCTCGCCGAGCAGCCAGTCGGTGTACGAGACCTGGCCATAATAGGTCGCCCGCACCTGGCGCAGCACCGCATCATCGACTTCGTTCAGACGGTATTTGTCGCGGATCGCAGCATGATAGGCCGGCCGCCCCTTCGTCCCCGGCGGGATCAGCGGCGGCAGGTCGCCGGGCTTGTACATGTCCTGGAAGCCATCGGGCGCATGATAGGGCGGATGCGGCTGGAAGACGGGGAGGAACAGGCAGAAGGGCCGGTCCTGCTCGCGCCGCTCGATCACCTGAATCGCGCGGCGGAGGATGCCGTAATCGCTGGTCGCTCGGCGATCGCCGGTGGCGGGCAGCAGCATCGTCGTCGGCCCGTCGAGCTTGCCGCGGCGCGCGCCCGGAGCATGATCGCCCGGTGCCGCGCCCGGGGCGGGCGGATCGGCCCAATCGGTCAGGCTGCGCGCGAAGGTCTCGGGCGCGAGCACATCGTTCTTGCCGAAGAAATAGGTGTCGTAGCCGCCCTCGCGCAGCGTGCGGAACAGGTTGGGCTCATCGGGCTGGAGCAGATAGCCGAAGCCGCGATGCCCGGTCGCGCTGGTCGGCAGCCCGGTGAGCATCGAGCAGCGCGAGGCTGCACATATCGGCGTCTGGACATGACAATTGGCGAAGCGCGTACCCTGCTTCGCCAGCAGGTCGAACGCCGGGGTGCGGGTGACCGGATTGCCGTAACAGGCCAGCGAATCCGCCCGCATCTCGTCGGGGAAGAACAGGATCAGATTGGGCCGCGACCCACCCGGCACCCGCGCGCGGGCGGCGAGGCTCGCCAGAAAGGTCGATCCGGCCGCGCCGATCAGGGCGCGGCGATGCATCGGAAATCCGGTCATCCTGTCCTCCTTCTATCCGCCCGTATTCGGGTCGGCTCATTCGGCGTCGGGCTGGTTCTCCGGCGCCGCCTTTGAAAACGCGTCGAGCGCCAGGCAGGCGCGCTCGATCTCGAGCAGCTTGGGCCAGCGCTGCAGATCCACCCCGAAGCGCCGCGCATTGACCAGCTGCGGCACCAGGAACAGGTCCGCCAGGGTCACGCTGTCACCAAAGCAATAGGTGCCGGCCGTATCGGCGATCAGCGCGTTGCAGGCATCGAAGCCGTCCTCGATCACCTTCGCCGCCCAGCCATTGATCTGGGCCTCGTCGAGCCCGAGCGCGCGCAGATTGGCGAGCACCTTGAGGTTCTGCACCGGATGCGTGTCGCAGGCGATCACCTGGGCGAAGGCGCGGACCTTGGCACGGGCAATCGGCTCGGCAGGCAGCAGCGCCGGTTCCGGACGCACTTCATCCAGATATTCGCAGATCGCCAGGCTCTGGGTGAGCACCGCCCCGTCGATCTCCAGCGCCGGCAGCAGTCCTTGCGGATTGATCGCGCGATATTCCGGCGCGTTTTGCTCGCCCTTGCGCAGATGGTGGAAGGCATCGGCATATCCGATGCCCTTCAGGTTGAGCGCGATGCGCACCCGGTAGGATGCGCCCGAGCGGAAATAGCCGTGCAGGGTCACCGCATCAGTCACGTGCCGGCGCTCCCACCTTGATCACGCAATCGCTGAGGCCGGCGATCGACACGACGACCTCGTCGCCCTCTACCACCGCGCCGACGCCCGCCGGGGTGCCGGTATAGATCAGGTCGCCCGGCTCCAGCCGGTAGAAGCGCGAGACATAGGCGATCACATCGGGCACGTCCCAGATCAACTCGTTGAGATCGGCATCCTGCTTCACCACGCCGTTCACCGTCAGCTTGATGCTGCCGCTGTCGAACGTGCCGGTCTCGCTGGCCGGATGGATCAGGCCGAGCGGCGAGGACTGCTCGACATTCTTGCCGGTGCTCCACGGACGGCCCTTTTCGCGCGCTTCGAGCTGCAAGTCGCGGCGCGTCATGTCGAGACCGGTGGCATAGCCATAGACATGCTCCAGCGCATCGGCGGCGGCGATGTTGCGCCCGCCCTTGCCGATCGCCAGCACCAGCTCGGCTTCGTAATGGAAGTTCGCGGTCTCGCTCGGATAGGCGATGGTCGTGCCGGTCGGCACCACGGTCTCGGCCCACTTCGTGAAGAAGAAGGGCGGCTCGCGGTCCGGATCGCGGCCCATCTCGCGGGCATGGGCGGCATAGTTGCGGCCGATGCAGAAGACGCGGCGGACCGGAAACTGGTTGCCGTCGGTGGTCGCGGCGAGCACCGGATCCTGGGGGGCGAAGAGGGTCGTCACGAATTCTGCTCCTTGTAGAGGTTCAGCTTCTCCTGCGCGGCCTTGTCCGAATAACCGAACAGCACCAGCGTGCTCCCGGCCTGCAGGCGAAGCTCGTGCCACGACGGCACGGTGAAGATGTCACGCGGATTGAGCGCGATTTCCTTGCCCTCGATCACCGCGGTGCCGCTGCCTTCGACCACGACGAACACGGTGCCGTCGGTGCTGCGGCGCGGCCGCGTCTCGAAACCGGCGGGCAGCAGGCGGACATGCGCGGCGATAGTCGACATCACCGGGCCGCCATTGGCCGGATTGAGGAACTCCAGTGCATGGCCAAGATGTGGATCGATCTCGGCGGAGGCCGCCATCGCATCGAGTGCGGGGCGCCACTCGGCATAGGGATAGTGAAACAGCGGCTGGTGCGACGGGCGGCGATCGGCCAGCGATCCGCGCAGCGGCCGCATGTTGTGGCCATAGCGCGCCAGCGTGTCGCCGGGCTTCACCGTCTCGGGATAGACCTTCTCCTCGCCCTTCTCGGCGAAGCTCGCATCGAAATGGCGGACGGTCGGGATGTCGAGCCCGTCGAGCCAGATCATCGGCTTGTCGGTGGGGTTGCCATGGTCGTGCCATTGCCAGCCGGGGGTCAGCACCAGATCGAACGGGCGCATGATCGCCTTTTCGCCGTCGACCGCGGTGAAGGCGCCGTCGCCTTCCATCACGAAGCGCAGCGCCGACTGGGCGTGGCGGTGCGCCGGGGCGACTTCGCCCGGCAGGATCAGCTGGAGCCCGGCATAGAGGCTCGGCACGATCGCCGACTGGCCTTCGAGACCGGGGTTCTCGAGGATCAGCACGCGGCGCTCGGCCTGTTCGGCCGAGATCAGGTCGCCGGCGCGCAGCAGATAATCGCGCGCTTCGGCATAGGACCAGCGGTGGACCTGCGCCGGCGATTTGGGCTGCGGGCGGACCAGCTCGGCGAGCGATTCCCACAACGGCGTCAGGTGCGCGGGCGCCATCTCCTCGTACAGCGCTTCAAGCTGGGTCCGCTGGTCGTTGGCGAGAGTCATGCCCGATACTCACGAAAGAAGGCGCGCGGCAGGGAGGGACCCGCCGCACACGTTATCCATCAGGCAATTCATTGTCCTATGTCAAACGAATTATCCGCTCCAGCCGAGCCTTTCGCTGACCTCGCGGCAGGCGGCGGCAAGCCTGTCGAGCACCGTGCCGCTGTCGTCCGCCTTGTAGGCGCCGGGCACCAGCGCGGTGGCGCTGAGAATCGCGCGGCCCTGCATGTCGAAGATCGGGAAGGCGGCGGCGCGCAGGCCGGGGATCACCGTACCCTCGACATAGGCGCGGCCGTCCGCGCGGACCCGCTTGCGGATCGCCGCGACATCCGCCGCGGTCATCTCGCTGTCGGCCAGTTCGCGCGCCAGCAGCGGATCGGTCTCGACCTCGGGCACGAAGCTCAGGAAGATGTGGCCGGTGGCGGAATAGAGCAAAGGCAGCACCGCGCCGACGCCGAACGAGGTCATCACCGCCGGGCGGCCCATGTGCCAGCGCACCACCGTCGGCCCCTGCGGACCGAGCGCGGCGACCTGCACCGTGCGCCCGGTCTCGCGGACGAACGCCTCGATCGCGGTATCGGCGACGCGGAAGGCATCGGTGCGGGCGAGCGCGCTCAGCCCGAGCTTGAGCGCGGCCGGCCCCAGGTCATAACGGCCGGTGGTGCGGTCCTGCTGGGTCATCCCCGCCGCGGTCAGGCTGGCGAGATAGCGGTGCGTCTGCGGGCCGGAGAGGCCGCTCGCCTGGGCGATCGCGCCCAGCGTCGACGCCTCGCCCAGCGCGGCGAGCGCCTCGAGCACCCCCAGCCCGATCTCGACCGATTGAATCCCCCGCCGACGCTTGTCGGCCTCGCCCTCTGTGCTTTCCGTCATCGGGGCACTCTAGGGGCGGCAATCAGCGATCGAAAGCCGTCGATTCGCGCTCGATCACGTCGAAGGGCATGCGGATCGACTGGGTATCCCCGAAATCGTCGCGCCCGGTGACGCGCGCGACGAGCAGCTCGGTCGCCCGCTCGCCGATCAGCTCGACAGGCTGGCGGACGGTGGAGAGCGACGGCCAGATCTTCACCGCGATCGGCGCGTCGTCGAACCCCGCGACCGCGATATCCTCCGGAATGCGCAGCCCGCGGCGATGGACCACGGCGGAGACGCCCGAGGCCATGTCGTCGTTCGAGGCGAAGATCGCGGTCGGCGGCCTGGACAATGCCAGCAGCGCCTCGCCAGCCTCCAGCCCGGATTCGAAGGTGAAGCGCCCCTGCTGGACCAGGCCCTCTTCCCAGGGAAGCCCCGCCGCGGCCACCGCATCGCGGAATCCGGCGAGGCGCAAGGGGCTCGAATCATGGCTGGGCGGGCCGGTGACGAAGCCGATCCGGCGATGCCCGCGCGCGATCAGCCGCTCGGCCATCGCGCGGGTGGCGGCGCGGTCGTCGACCCCGATCGTCGCCATGTCGGGCAGCTCGCCGCCATGCGCCACCGCGGCGACCGGCACGCCGAGCTCGGCGATCAGCCCGGAGCCGCTGACCAGCTCGCCATAGGGCGGCGCCAGCAGGATCGCGTTCGCCCCGCCGCGCACCAGCAGCCGCATCGCCGCCTCGGTATCGGCCATCACCGGCGCCTCGACCTTGCCGATCATCAGCTCCGCGCCCAGCCGCGAGGTCGCGTTGAGCGCGCCGACCAGCATCGCGCTGAGGAAGGCGTTCTGCGAATTCTGGTAGACGATGCCGATCCGGCAGGTGGCGGCGCTGGCCAGCGAGCGCGCCGCGACATTGGGCTGGTAGCCCAGCGCGCGCACCGATTCGAGCACGCTCTCGCGCGTCGCCGCGCTCACCCGCCCGGTGCCGTTGACGACATAGGACACCGTCATCGCCGATACGCCGGCATGCTCGGCCACCGTCTGGATGGTGACGCCCGTCCCCTTGCGTCGTGCCCGTGCCATCTACCCCCTGCTCGCTCCCTTATCCGGCGTCCCGCCCCGTCTGCGCGCGATAGCACCGCATGCCAAGCCACAGGGCAAGCACGGAAAGCGGCGAAGCCACGCCGGCGACCAATGCGATCGCCTCCGGCAGCTTCTGCGGATCGGCGAACCAGTAATCGGTGCACAGCGCAATCGCCGTGGGACCAAGCGCCGCGCCGATCAGGTTGATCGTGAGCATGTAGAAGGCCGAGACCAGCGCCCGCATCCGGTTGGGCGTCATCTCGAGCAGCGTCGCGAGCCCCCCGCCGAAGTTGAACCCCGCGAAGAAGTTCATGAGCCCGATCAGCGCCAGCGCCCCGGTGGCGGTCGGCATCAGCGGGAAGGCGATGGTGATCGGCACCAGCGCGACGAAGCCGAACAGCGACGCCTTGAGGCTCGCCCCCGAGCGCCCCGCCGCGCGCAGCTTCGACGCGACGAACCCGCCGACCAGCGCGCCGCTGGTGCCGCACAGGAACACGATCGGCCCGTAATGGCTGCCGACCTGCGCGGTGGTCCAGCCGAAGGTCCGCTGAAGGAAGGCGGGGATCCACACCGAAGTGCCGTTGCCGATGAAGATCATCAGCGCGAAGCCCAGGGTGATGCCGATATAGGCGCCCTTGCGCGCGCCGATATGCGCGAACAGCTCGGACAGCGGCACCTTCTCCTGCGCCACCGCAGCGCCCCGGCGCAGCGGCTCGCGCACCGTCAGCATCAATCCGGTAAGCACCACGCCGGGCAGGCCGAGCAGCAGGAAGACGATCTGCCAGCCCTTCATCGCCCCGAAGATCGGCACGATCACGGTCGAGGAAGGCGGGATCGCAGTCGAGATCAGCCCGCCGATGATCAGCGCCGAGGCGCCGCCCAGATAGAGGCCGATCTGATAGACCCCCATCGCCGCCGGCAGCTTCTCCTTGGGGAAATAGTCGGAGAGCAGCGAATAGGCCGCCGGGGTCAGCCCGCCCTCGCCCGCGCCGACCATCACGCGCGCCGCGAACAGCCCGGCGAAGGAGCGCGCGAGGCCGCACAGGCTGGTCGCGATGCTCCACACGAAGATCGCGCCCGCGATGATGTTGCGCCGGTTCGACCGATCGGCGATCCGCGCGATCGGAATGCCCACCGCGACGTAGAACAGGGTGAAGCTCAGCCCGTAGAGCAGGCTGATCGCGGTATCGTTGATCTGCAGGTCGGCCTTGATCGGCTGCACCAGCAGCGCCATCGCCTGGCGATCGACGAACGCCAGCGTGTTCGCCAGCATCAGCAGGATCGCGACGTACCAGGCGGTGGTTCTGGCCGGCCAGGGCGTGGTGTCGGCGGCGGCGGTTGCTGCGGTCATGGTCATTCCGGCTTCTGGGGGAAATAGGGCTTGCCCGCTTGCCCTGCCTTGGTCTTGGCGGGGCTGTCGGGGAAGATGTCGTTCATCCTGGTCGGCAGATCGGCGGGCTTGTACCAGCCGGCCGGGAAGTCCGCGGCGTGCGTGCCGCCCTCGACCCTATAGACCACGCCGGGGCTGGTCTTCTCGGTATAGGGCACGACATGCTGGCCCTTGTTGTTCGCCAGCTGGGCGAACAGCGCCTTGCGCAGCGTCACCTTGGCATCGAAATAGGCCGGGTCGTCGATCAGGTTGCGGCGTTCCTCGGGGTCCTTTGCGAGGTCGTACAGCTCCTCGGTATCCCACACCCCGTGATACTGGATGTACTTCACCCGATCGCGTTCGATCGCGAAGGTCGTCGGCGTCTGCGGGAAGGTCCATTCCCAATAATATTCGTAGATGAAGTCGCTGGGCTTCCAGCCGGCCAGCTTCACCTTGCCCTCGGCGAGGCCAAGGAAGCTCGATCCCTCCATCTGCTGTGGCTTCGCGACATGCGCGGCGTCGAGAAAGGTTGGCGCGAGGTCGAGGTTGCGGACCAGCGCAGGGTTGATCGCCCCCTTCGCCACGCCCATCCCCGGCGCATAGACAACCATGGGAACGCGCACTGACGGCTCATAGGCGTTGCGCTTGTCGATCAGGCCATGGTCGCCGATCAGGAAGCCATTGTCCGAATAGAACACGATCATCGTGTTCTTCTCGAGCCTGTTCTTCCTCAGATAGGCGAGGATCCGCCCGAGGCTGTCGTCCACCGGCGAGAGCGTGCGGTAGATGTCGCGCACCCGCTCCTTGAGGTCGGGCTTGCCGGTGTACGGATTGTCGGCGCCGTGCCAGCTGTTGCGCTGGTTCTGCACCCAGAGCGGCTTGCCCGCATTGTTCTCCGGCGTGTTCGCCAGCGTATCGGGCAGCCGGATCTCCAGATCCTTGTACTGGTCCTTGTAGCGCTCGGGCGGCAGCGCATCCGAATGCACCGCCTTGTGGCTGAGATAGACGAAGAAGGGCTTCGACTTGTCCCGGCCCTTTTCCAGCCAGTCCATCGTGTAGTCGGTCAGCTCGTCGGTGATATAGCCGGTGCGCTTCACTTCGCGGCCATCGACATTGAGCATCTGGCGCGCTCCGGCAGCCAATTGCGCCGGGCTCAGCCGCTCGGTCGGGAAATAGGTGCCCTGCCCCTTGAAGCTCACCCATTTGTCAAAACCGGGCCGCGGGGCATCGGTGTCGAAGCCCATGTGCCATTTGCCGAAAAAGGCGGTCTGGTAGCCGGCCTTCTGGAGGTAGGCAGGGAAGAAGATCAGCCCGTCTTCCGAGCTGTTGTTGTTGTCGACCACGCCGTGGTTGCGCGCGGTCTGGCCGGTGAGGATCGTCGCGCGGCTCGGGCTGCACAGCGAGGATGTGACCACGGCATTGGGGAAATAGGTGCCGTTCTTCGCCAGGAAATCGATGTTCGGCGTCTTCAGGCCCGGGTTGAGGAAGCCCATCATGTCGAAGCGCAGATCGTCGACCAGCACGAAGATGATGTTAGGCTGCTGGGCTTCCTGTGTCTGCGGGGCCGTCACACCGGTCGGGCCCGACACGGCAGGCACCGCCAGCGCCACGCTCGCCATGGCGGCGCAGCCGGACAGGATGATGCGGCGGAGCGTGCCCATGGTCGTCACTCCTTCAGGAACGCGTCGCGGTAGCGGTCGAGCTTGCGGACATAGTCCGGCCCCTCGGACAGCGGGAGGGCGCCGTACCGGCTAGCCTCCCGCTGCCATATCGCCTTGAGCTCCGAGACCTTGTTCGGATTGCGACCCGAGAGGTCTTCTGCTTCGGCGAAATCAGCTTCCGTGTCGTAGAGCGCCCAGTGATCCTGCTCGAACGGGGTGCCGAGCTTGTGGATCGCCACCGCGCGCCACTTGCCCGCGCGCACCGCGCGGTTGCCGCGCAGCTCGAAGAACTGCACCGGCCGCGGATCGGGCGCGCTCGCGGAGAACAGGGCGTTGCGGAACGAGGCGCCGGCGACCGGGATCATCGGCTTGCCGTCCACCACCGCATCGAAGCGCGCACCGGCCAGCTCGACCAGCGTCGGTGCGATATCGACCGCATCGATGCGCTGGCGGCGGATCGCGCCCTTGTTCGGCAGATGCCCCGGCCAGCTGACAATCAGCGGGGTGCGCACCCCGCCGGCATTGGGCCAGGATTTGTAGCGGCGGAACGGCGTGTTGCTCGCCATGCCCCAGGGACGTTGCATGCCGATCTGCGCGGTGCCGATATCCTGCATGTGCGTCGCCAGCTCGGCGGCATCGAGATGCGCGGGCGGATAGAGCTGGCCGATCGAGCCGGTCTGGCCATGCTCGGCGCTGGCGCCATTGTCCGAGAGCAGCACGAACACCGTGTTGTCATAGTCGCCGCTCGCCTTGAGCGCCGCGACCAGCCGGCCGATCTGCTCGTCGGTATGCGTCAGGAAGCCGGCATAGGCTTCCATGAACCGCGCATAGACCCGCTTCTTTACCGGATCGAGCGGCTCCCATGCATCGTCCCCGGAATTGGCGGGCGGCAGCGTCGTACCCGGCGGCACGATTCCCATCGTCTTTTGCCGGGCGAAGCGCGCGGCACGGATGGCGTCCCAGCCCTTGTCATATTGACCGGCATACGCATCGATATAGCGCCTGGGCACCTGGATCGGCGCATGGGTGGCGCCGAACGCAAGATAGAGGAAGCGCGGCTTCCCGGGCGAGGCCGCCTTGCTCTCGGCCAGCCTGGCGATCGCGCGATCGGTGATGTCGGCGGAGAAATGATAGTTCGGGTCGGACGGCTTGCCGATCCTGGCGTTGTTCTCGACCAGGTCGGGGCGATACTGGTCGGCCCAGCCGCTGATGAAGCCGTAATAATAGTCGAACCCGCGCTGGCGCGGCCAGGACGCGTTGTTGCCCGGGCTGCCATCCTGGAATTCGGTGGCGAGATGCCATTTGCCGATCGCCATCGTCGCATAGCCGCGCGCGCGCAGCGCCTCGGGCAGCAGCTGGACATTGGCGGCGAGGTCGCCGGCATCCTTGCCGGTGCCCGGCGGCTGGAACTTGCCCGAGGGCAGGTCGGCGAGGCCCAGGCTATGGTTGTTGCGCCCGGTGAGCAGCGCCGCGCGCGTCGCGGTGCAGATCGCCTTGCTCTCGAAATGGTTGAAGCGCAGGCCGTCGGCGGCGAGCGCATCGATGTTCGGCGTGCGGATCTCCGAACCGAAGCAGCCGAAATCCGAATAGCCCGTGTCGTCGAGCACGATCAGCACGATGTTCGGCGGCTTGCGTTTGCTGGCCTGGCCCGGCGTGGCGGCGGCGAGCGCGCTGGTCGCGAGCAAGGCGCCGATCAGCTGGCGGCGGGACGATTTCATTGCGGCGATACCTCCACGATGACGCGGCGATAGCGAGTGATCGGCGGGGTGCCCCGGTCGCGCACTTCGAGGATCAGGTGCAGCGCGGTCGGCGCCTTGACCGCCGGCGCGACGAAGCGCGCACGGGGTGTCCCGGCATCGGCGATCTCGACTGCCGGCTGTCCGGGAATGCCGCCCACTTCGCGGTACTGCCACCAACGATAGTCGAGCGCATCGCCGTCGGGATCGCTTGTGCCGGCGGCATCGAGCGTCACCGTCTCGCCCGGCTTCGCCCCGATCCGCACCGGCGCGAGCCCGGCCACGCCCTGCGCCACCACCACCGGCGCGTGGTTCGCCCCGGCATCGACGCTCCACGCCATCCGCGCGGCGAAGTCGTTCTGGAAAGCTGCACGCCAGCGATAGACCGACGCCTGGTTGCCCGACCAGGTGCGCCCGTCGCGGGTGAAGACGTCCTTCACATCGGCGAACGGCCCGGCGCCATCCGGCGCGGCATGCATGTAGCGCCCGCCCCAGCCGCCCTGCTCGGGATGCTCGGGGTCGTTCAGCCCGTTGGGGATCAGGTGCAGGAAGGAGGGCGTATCGCCTTCCATGATGAATTCGGGCAGCGGGTAGCGCGCGCCGAGCGGCCCCCGCCGGATATGCTGCGACAGCCAGCCATCGGTGACCATCTCGCGATCGGGCCATTGCTCGGCATTGCGCCGGTCGCTCGAGATGCCGGCCCAGGTCGCCATATTGTACTGGCCCCAGCCATGGATGCTGGCGATCCAGAACAGCGACGGGAAATTCCGCCGCGCCCAGGGACCGGCATCATCCTGGTCGGAGATCGAATAGACGCGCAGCTTCTTGAGGAACGTCTGCACCTGCGCCGGGCTGCGGGTGGCGCGGACGTGCCAGAGCGCCTGCGCCAGATCGACCGCCCCGCCCCAGAGCAGCACCCAGACCGGGCGCTTGTCGGCGCGGTCCACGGCCTGGACGATCAGCTGGGAGGCCGCGCTGTCCTTGCCCCTGCCGACCCCGGCCATGCCATAGCTCGGCTGACCCGAGCGCAGCACGGCGCGCAGCGCATCGGCGGTGGGGTAGGTCGGCGAGTGGCGCAGCAGGTTCGGCCGCACGGTTTCATACGCATCGATCCGTTCGCGCATCAGCTGCGGCTGGACCTTGTCGCGCTGCCAGACCGAGGTGGTGGCGACCAGCCCCTCGACGTCGAAGCTGTCGGTGTAGAGCAGGAAGCGGACGAGCGATTCCGAATCGTCGGGCTCGTTGCCGATGTCGCTGAGCACGATCACGCGCGGGCGCTCGGCGGGGGCAGCCGCGGCGGGGATCGCCGGCGCCGCCTGGGCGGCAAGCAGGAGGAGGGCGAAGGGAAGCATCGGCCAGTCCTCAGTCACGCGGGATAGAAACAAAAGGGTGGGCGGACCGGAGGGGACGGTCCGCCCGATAGGAGGGGCTCTTAGAAGCGGGCGCTGAAGGTCGCGCCGAAGTAACGGTCGGCGTCCTTGCTGACATTGGCCCACAGGTCATAGGGGTTCGCGGCATTCGCCAGGATCGTCCCATGGTTGAGCTGGGTATAATAGGTCTGGTCGAACAGGTTGCGAACGAACACCGTCAGCCCATATTTGTTGTCGCTGGTGTGGATGCCCACGCTCGCGTCGACGATCGCATAGCCTTGCTGGGTGAGCAGCGGGTCCTGGTTGAGCGCGAACCCGGTCTTGCTCTGATAGTTCAGGCTGACCTGGGCGAAGCCGGCGATGCCGCCAAAGTCATGCTCGTAGCGCGGCGAGACGCCGACGCGGTAGCGCGGGGTGGCGGGCAGGTTGCCGCCGACCACGTCGATGATCGCGCTCGACAGCGTCGTCGTGCCGTTCACCGTGGTGCTGCGGACATAGCATTGGTTGACCGGGAAGTTCGACGCATAGGTGCCGGTCGACACCGTCTGGATCGGGCAGCTCTGCCCCGGCACGTCGATCGTGGCATCGACCAGCGTGAAGTTCGCGGCGATCGAAAGCTCGCTCGAAGGATGGAAGTTCGCTTCCACCTCAAAGCCCTGCGAACGCGACTTGCCGGCATTGCCGAGCACGGTGATGAACGTGCCCGCGGCCGGATCGCTCACCAGCGACTGGATCTGCAGATTGGTGAAGTCCGAGCGGAAAAGTGCCGCGTTGATGTCGAACTTGCCGCCCGGCGCGATCCACTTGGCGCCGAGTTCATAGGCATCGACATGCTCCGGCGCGATCCCGTTCTGCGTGTCGAACCGGGTCTGCGCGTCGATGTCGAGCGCGAAGGCCTTATAGCCGCGCGTATAGCTGCCATAGACCTGCAGGTTGCGGTTGAACTCGTAGCGCAGGCCCGCCTTGCCGGTGAGCGCGGTGTCGTCGCGCGAACGGGTGCCGCTGTTGACGGTGATGCCGGGGAACAGCGCGTCGCCGGCGACCAGCGGGCCGAAGACGCGGCCGGTGACGGTCTGCTTCTCATACTGGCCGCGCAGGCCGGCGATCACATGCAGTCCGCCCGCCACGCGCCAGTCGACCTGGCCGAACAGCGCATAGTTGTCGCTCTTGAAATTGCCCTCGAAGCCCGAGGAGTCGGCGCTGGTCTGGGTGCAGGGCTGGCCCAGCGTGCCGGCGGCGCAGCGCAGGCGACGGCGCGCCAGCGAGCGGTCGAGATCGAGATGGTTGTAGAAGGCGCCGACGACATAGGTGAAGTCGCGGCTGCCGTTCGAGCCGAGGCGCAGCTCCTGCGAATAGTTGTTGTAGCCCAGGTGCGTGGAGTTGTTGTTCCACTGCGAATAGGGGAAGGCGCCGACATAGCGCACCGGGTTCGACGCGATCTGGTCGGGCTCGAACTGGTCGTTCTGGCGATAATATTGCCAGGCAGTGATCGAGGTCAGCGTCGCCGCGCCGAGGTCCCAGTCGCCCTGCAGCGACACCACCGACGACTTGGTGTGGTAGTAGCTCAGATCGTCGTTCGAGATGGTGCGGTTCTCGGGGGAAGCGACCACCGAGGAGCCGAGCAGCGTCTTCATCGCCGGGGTTACGATCGAGACGGGCACGCGCGAGCAGCAATCGGCGTTGTTCTCGCGATAGTCGCCGGTCAGCAGGAAGGTGAGATTCGAAGCGGCATCCCATTCGAGCTTGCCGCGCGCGCCCCAGCTTTCGTTGCCGTTGACCATCTTGTCCTGGGCGGCGTTGTAGATGTAGCCGCCGATATGGTTGTAGAAGCCGCTCACCCGGGCGCGCAGCGTGTCGCTGATCGGGCCGCTGATCGACCCCTTCACGCGATACTCGTTGTGCTCGGCGATCGTCGCCTCGACATTGCCGCCAAAGGTCTTGGACGGGCGTGCGGTGATGATGTTGATCACGCCGGCGGTCGCGTTCTTGCCGAACAGCGTGCCCTGCGGGCCGCGCAGCACTTCGACGCGCTCGAGATCGGCGAGATCGCTGAAGCCCTGGGCCTGGCGCGGCGCGACCACGCCGTCGACCACGACCGCGACGGCCGATTCAACGCCGAGGCTGAACAGCTGGGTGCCGACGCCGCGGATGCGGAAGCCACTGTTGCCCGGGTTGTTGCCCTGCTGGAACTGGAGCGACGGCACCGCGCGGGTGAGGCTGGCGGTGTCGTTGATCTGCGCGCTCGACAGCGTATCGGCGCTGACCGCGGTGACGGCGACCGGCACTTCGACCAGGCGCTCGCTGCGCTTGTTCGCGGTGACGATGATCTCGCCTTCCGAAGAGATGTCGGCGGCGGGCGCTTCCTGCGTGGCCTCGGCCGGTGCGGCAGCTTCCTGCGCGAACGCCGTGCCCGGCAGCAGCATAGCCGCCGCGACCAGGGCCGTAGCGCTGATGCCGCACTTAAGCTTCATGTTAGAGACGCTCATCAGTTCCTCCCACAGCAGCGACCGCTATGCGGCTCGCCTTGTTCTCCTAAGGAGCGACGCGACCGTGCGACCAAGCTCCCGTTCAGTCGCTTCGGCAAGTTGCCTTAGCGCTAAATCTAGCCTGTGCTGAAACTTTCCAACGCCATTGTCAATGGTGGAATGCATTGCCCAATGCGGATTGGGCATTCACTGTCCGGATTGTGCCATTTTGGCCGCATCCCGGCTCCGGGCGCGGCAGCCTGGACCTATTCGCGATCGGGAAGAAAGCCCGTAGTTCCCCGCTCGACCAGCGTGAAATCGACCAGCACATCGTCGTCCCCGGCCGAGTCGCCGCCCGCGAGTCGCGTGACCAGCGCCAGCGTCGCCCGCTCGGCCATCTCGGCGATCGGCTGGCGGATCGTGGTCAGCGGCGGCCAGGACTTCACCGCGATCGGCGTATCGTCGAACCCGGCAATGGCCAGCTTCTCGGGAATGCGCAGGCCACGCCGGTGCGCGAGCGAGATGACCGCGGCGGCCATGTCGTCATTCGCCGCGAAGATCGCGCTCGGCGGGTTGGGAAGCTCGAGCAGCTGCTCGCCGGCATCCAATGCCGATTCGAAGGTGAAGTCGCCATCGACCATCAGCTCGGGCTCTTCGGCCAGCCCGTGCGCGCGCAACGCATCGCGATAGCCCTGGCGCCGGCCCGCCGTGGAGCCGTGGCTCTCCGGGCCGCCGATAAAGCCGATCCGGCGATGCCCCTGCTCGATCAGCAGATTGGTCATCACCTGCGCCGCCGCGCGATCATCGACCCGCACCGTGACCATGCCCGGCATCGGCCGGCCGGCCGCCACCACCGCGACCGGCACGCCGAGCTCGGCCAGGATCGGCCGCCCGGCGACGACTTCCGAATAGGGCGGCGGCAGCAGCAGCGCGTTGGCCCCGCTGCGCACCAGCGCGCGCAGCGATTCGGCCAGCGTCTCATAGTCGGCGGCGTTGCCGCCATGCTGGACCATCAGCTGCGCTCCGCGCGTCGCCGCCGCATGCAGGGTACCGACAAGCATCGCGCTGAGGAACGCATTCTGGGGATTGGCATAGACCAGCCCGATCCGCGCGGCGCCCGAGCTCGCCAGCGCGCGCGCCGCCGCATTGGGCTTGTAGCCGAGCGCGTCGACCGCCTCGCGCACCCGCTCCCGCGTCGCCTCGCCCATCTTGCCGGTGCCGTTGAGGAAATTCGACACCGTCATCGTCGAGGTGCCGGCACGCTCCGCCACCGCCTGGATTGTTACGCCTGTACTGCCGCGTCGCCGCGCCATCCTGCTCCGTTCCTGATTCCCGGTTGGCATCGCGACCCTGTTTCCGACCTCTGTATCACAACAAGCTAGCCCCGCCACGGTTGACAAAGTTTCCCATTCTAGTTTAGCGCTAAACTTAATCAGAACACATAGATGGGAGAGTCGCGTGATGGCGAAGATCAGGCTGGGCATGGTGGGCGGCGGCATCGGCTCCTTCATCGGCCCGATGCATCAGCTGGGCGCGCAGCTGAGCGGGCGGTTCGAACTGGTCGCCGGCGCCTTTTCCAGCGACCCCGAGCGCGCGCGCGCAGCAGGAGCGAATTACGGCGTGGCGCCCGATCGCTGCTATGCCGGCCACGCCGAGATGATCGCCGCGGAAGCTGCCCGCCCCGACGGCATCCAGGTGCTGGCGATCGCCACCCCCAACCATCTCCACCTGCCTGCCGCGCTGGCCGCGATCGAGGCCGGGCTCCATGTGATGTCGGACAAGCCCGCCACCGCGACGCTCGCCGAAGCCGAACAGCTGCGCGACGCGCTCGCCGCCGGCACCAGCCTCTACGCGCTCACCTTCACCTATTCGGGCTTCCCGATCATCCGCGAGGCCCGCGCCCGCATTGCCGCGGGCATGATCGGCGCGGTGCGCAAGGTGGTCGTCACCTTCAACCAGGGCTGGCTGGCGAACGCGCTGGAGCAGGCCGGCAATCCCCGCGCCGCCTGGCGGATGGATCCGTCGCGCTCGGGCGTGGGCGGCTGCATCTCGGACATCGGCACCCATGCCTTCCACCTTGCCGAATATGTCACCGGCGACACGGTCAGCGAGATCGTCGCCGATGTCCGCACGCACGTCCCCGGCCGCGCGCTCGATGACGACGCCAATATCCTGATGCGTTTCGCCGGCGGCGCCTCGGGCGTGCTGGCTTCGTCGCAGGTGGCGGTCGGCGAGCGCCTCGGCTTCACGCTGCAGGTGTTCGGCGAGAAGGGCGCGCTCCACTGGCATGCCGAGGCGCCCGAGACGCTGCGCTTCGTCGCGGCCGACGGCGCGGTGTCGCTGCTCAGCCCGATGTCGCCCGGCCTGCTGGTCCGCGAGCCGCTGCCGCCCGGCTTCGGCGGCTCGATCCTTGCCGGCTTCGCGGTCCAGTATCGCGACTTCGCCAAGGCGATCGACGGCGACACCGCGCTGATCGGCACCGTCCTGCCCGGCATCGAGGACGGCGTGCGCACGATGCGCTTCGTCGAGACGGCGGTGCAGGCCAGCGCCGAGCGCTCCGGCTGGACCCCGCTCGCATGAGCGCGCCGCTGACCATCGGCTTCCTCGGCGCCGGCCCCGTCACCCAGGCGATCCACCTGCCGACGCTGGCCCGGATGCCCGAGCTGTGGCGGGTCGGAAAGGTGATGGACGTCAACGCAGAGGTGGCAGACATCGTCGCGGCGCGCTGCGACGCCATCGGTGTCACCGATGCCGCATCGGTGATCGAGGATCCGGCGATAGACGTGGTCGCGATCTGCAGCCCGCATGCCTTCCATGCCGAGCAGCTCGTCGCCGCCGCGCGCGCCGGCAAGCGCGCCGCTCTGGTCGAGAAGCCGCTCGCGGTCAGCCGCGAACAGGCGGAAGAAGTCGGCCGCGTCGTCGCCGAGACCGACATGACCGTGCTGGTCGGCACGATGCACTGGTATGATCCGGGCTTCCGCGCCGGGCTCGCCGCCTGGGAAGCCGAGGGCCAGCGCGCCACCCGTATCCGCTCGGCGATCTTCGTGCCGCCCAACGCCCAGTTCGTGAGCGCGGCGACCGAGGAAGCCTTCCCCTCCCCGCCGCCGCCGGCACCACCCGCCGAGCAGCCGCCCGAGTTCCAGCGCGAGCGCCTGCGCCAGACCATCCTCGGCCTCGCCATCCACCACGTCCCGCTGATCCGGCGGCTCTATCCGCAGCTCGGCGAAGTGGTGGAGGCGCGCCGCCATCCGCCCTTCGGCTATTCGGTGCTGATGCGGAATGGCGACCAGATCGCCGAGCTGCTCGCAGTGATGCCCGGCCAATGGCCGCCCTCCTGGAGCTTCGAGGCATCGAACGCCGAGCGCCGGCTCCATGTCGATTTCGGCCCGTCCTACATCTCCGCCGGCTCGGGCCGCGCGACGCTCAGCGATGCGCGCGGCAGCTATGGGTTCAGCCATGCCGACAACGGCTACGCCGCGCAGTGGCGCCACCTGCATGACGTGGTGACGCGCGGCGTACCGCTCGACACGCCGTTCGATGTCGCGGTCGAGGATCTCGCCTTCGCGCTCGACCTTGCCGATGCCGCGGCCGAAGTGATGGAGATCGTGTCGTGAAGCAGCTCCATGTGACGCCGGCCGACCAGCAGGCCGTGCTCGCCACCCTGCCCAATCGCTTCGTGATCGATGCGGCGGGCGCGGACGTCCACACCCTTCGCGGCGACGCCCTGGGCGATACCGGCGCAGGCGCGGTGATGATAGTCGAGCCCGGCCTCGCCTCGGCGGGAGCGCTGCGCAGCCTCGTCGCTACAAGCCGCCCGATCGGGCTGGCGCTTGCCGCCTCTGCCGCGCTGCCCGAAGCGGCGCTGGAGAGCATTCGCGCCCAGGCGGACGACGTGCCGCTGATCGTCGATGCCGCCGCCGAAACCACCGGCCCACTGCGCGCCGCGCTGTTCGAGCTGCTGATGCTGCTCGACACGCTCGGCTGCCGCGCCGAGGGCCTGCGCCTGCTCGCGAACACCCCGAACGAGATCGCGCTGGTGATCGACAGCGCCGATAGCTGGAACGGCACCCGGGTCAGCGCCCGGCGCAGCTTCCGCACCCGCTATGCGCTGGAAACCGTCTCCCGCACGCTGCGGCGCGAGATCGTCATCAACGACATCGCCGTCTCCACCCCGGCCGAAGTCCGCCTGTTCGACGCCACCGGCACCCGCACCGCGCTCCCGCGCTACGAAGGCGGCCTTCGCGCCTCGTGGCGAGCGCTGCACGTGCGGCTGACCGAAGGCACCGGGGATGGTGGGCAGATCGAGACGGCAATCCGCCTGCTCGGGCTGCTGGATGGCATCGGCGTCTAAGGGAAACCCTGCTCCCCGGCGAAGGCCGGGGCCCAGTTGCCACGTCGTTCGAGAGGTTCGACTGCCCTCTCCAGCTGCGCCGAGACTGGGCCCCGGCCTTCGCCGGGGAACAAGGGGGTGAAGCCCCAATGGCTACTTTAGGCCCGATACTGAACGGCCGACTTTGGGTGAGAAGCTGACGTTAGAGCCGTACGAAATGAGATCGCTGCCCGCCGAACGCAACCATCAGCTTGTCCTCGGTGACCTCGAACTCGCTCCTCTGCTCGTCCGGGTGGGATGGCTGATCGGTAATGATTATGTTGCCCTGAACCCGGTAGGTCAGCAGCATAATCTGGTCTTTGTCCGGTAACCTGATTGTGTAGGTGAGCCTGCCGTCGGGATCGAACTGAAGGACAGCGTCGCCAAGCTCTCCAATCGTCGTCGCGTCGGTCGGATCAACAGCCCACCGCCCCGCGAGACCGTGGTTGGCTTCCTTCTGCGACTTCCTCCAAAACACGGCAACTCTCCCCACGCAGCCGTGATTGTAGCGAAGCGGCGAACGTCCGCAACTGGGCCGAGAGCAGACTGCCGGTTTCGGACTTCGACCCAACTGAAGCACCCTACCCCACCGGATACGCCACATAGGCCAGCCATTCCCCATCCGGCGACCAGCTGTTGACGTTGATCGATCCCTGCCCGCCAAAGAAGCGGGCAATCGTCCGCACCGCGCCGCCCTCGGCCGGCATCGTCCGCAGCTCGACCGGCAAATTGGGCGGATGCCCCTCCGTCCCCTCGGGGAAGCTGATATAGGCGATCGTCTCGCCGGCGGGATCGGGATGCGGGAACCAGTCGACCCGATTGCCTTCGCTCCGCCGCTCGATCTCGCTGCCATCGGGCCGCATCCGGAACAGGCTGGCATCGCCGGGCACGCTGGCTTCCAGCTCGCCATTGAACCAGATCCACGCGCCATCGGGCGACCATTCGGGCCCGTCGACCGGCGCCGGTCCTTCGAGCAATTGCCGCGCCGGGCCGCCGGCTTCGGGCACGATCGCGATGCCCCAGTGCAGCGTGTCGCCCGGCCGGATCGTCGCACAGGCGAGCTCGCTGCCATCGGGCGCGATGCCGTGGAGATAATAGGCGAGACCATCCTCCGGACTCACCTGGCGCGGCGTGCCGCCGGTCACCGGCACCGCATGCACCTTGCGCGCGGCCGTGATGTAGAGCGTCCGGCCATCGGGCGAGAGCAGATGGTCGTTGTTGGCATCGTCGATGCCGTGGATCGCGATCGGCTCCAGCTCGGGCGCACCCGCCAGCTTCAGGCGGAACAGATGCCCTCCGCCATTGACGATCAGCGCGCTGCCATCGGGCGTCCAGTTCGGCGCTTCGAGCAGCCGGTCAGCCTCCAGCACCAGCCGGTCCTCGCTGCCGTCGCGGTTTATGATCCGCACCTGCGATACCTGCCCCGGCAGCAGCGGGCGGAACGGTCCGTGCGCGGGATTGGCCCCCGGGGGCGCCTTGGAAATCGTCGTCATGTGCGTGCCTCTCCGCTATTTGACATTGATCGGGACCTGGTAGATTTAGCGCTAAATTAAATCATAATCGGAGAGCGGGCAATGGAGCTGGAAGCAATCGACCGCGAGGAGCAATCACTCCTGCTGCAGCGCTTCGACGCCGACGACGCCTGGTGGCTCGGCTGCCATCTGCGCAAGCGCGGGGCGGCAGCCAGTGCCCCGATCGCGATCGAGATCCGCCGCGCCGGCACAAAGCTGTTCAGCGCGCTGCTGCCCGGCGCCACGGCCGACAATCTCGGCTGGATCGACCGCAAGATCGCGCTGGTGATGCGCTTCGAGCGTTCCAGCTATGCGATGCGCCTGAAGTTCGATGCCGCGCCGCCGGGCGCTTTCGATCGCTTCGGCCTGAACCTTGGCACCCATGTCGCCGCCGGCGGGGCGGTGCCGATCCGGATCGCCGGCACCGGGGTGATCGGCGCGGTCGCGATCAGCGGCCTCGCCCAGGAGGAGGATCATCGCTACGCCGTCGACGCGCTCGCCGCATTGAAGGCGCACCAGGAGGCCCAGGCATGAGCGCCGCACCCGTGCGCTGGGGCATCCTCGGCCCCGGCAACATCGCCCGCGACTTCCTGGCAGGTGCCGCGGGCTCGACCACCGGGACGATCGCCGCGCTCGGCACCCGCAACCCGAACCGGCCCGAGCTCGCCGCGCATTTCCCCGGCATCCGCGTCGTCACCGGCTATGAGGCGCTGATCGCCGATCCCGGGATCGACGCGATCTACATCGCCACCCCGCACAGCCATCACGCGCACTGGGCGATCGCCGCCGCGCAGGCCGGCAAGCATGTGCTGTGCGAGAAGCCGATGGGCGTCTGCGCCGCCGAGACCGAAGCGATGTTCATCGCCGCCCGCACCGCCGGCACCTTCCTCGGCGAAGCCTTCATGTACCGCTTCCACCCGCTCGCCAGCCGCATCGCCGAGCTGATCCGCGCCGACGCGATCGGCGCGATCCGGATGATCCGCTCGAGCTTCGGCTTCGCGGTGCCCGAGGAAGCGCGGGCCGGCCACCGGCTGTTCAAGCCCGAGCTCGGCGGCGGCGCGATCCTCGACCTGGCCGGCTATCCGGTATCGATGGCCGGGCTGATCGCCGGTGCCCGGACCGGCGGTGCCATCCCGATGCCCAATATGATCCGGGCAATCGGCCATATCGGCCCGAGCGGTGTCGATGAATGGACCTCGGCGCTGCTCCGCTTCCCCGGCGGGATCACCGCCGATCTCTCCTGTTCGATCAGCGTGCGCCAGGAGAATGTGCTGCATGTGATGGGTACCACCGGCCGGCTCGAGGTCGATCAGTTCTGGTTCGCCGGCGGCAAGACCGGTGGGGTGAACACCATGCGCCTGATCCGCCCGGACGGCAGCCGCGAGGACTTTGCGGTCGAGGAACCGCGCCACCTCTACAGCTTCCAGTTCGAAGCCGCGAACCGGGCGATCCGGTCGGGCAGCCGCGAGTTCGCCCAGCCCGGCCTCGACGCGGCGGACAGCATCACCACTGCCCGCATCGTCGATCGCTGGCTGGCCGAGATCAGAGCGTAACGCGCGTCTCGATCAGCTGGTCGGACGCACCGCCGACCAGCACGCGATAGTCGCCTGCCTCCAGCCGCCAGCCATGCGTCGCCGGATCGCGCCAGCAGAGACTCTCGAGGCTGACGAATAGCTGCACGATCCCGGTCTCGCCCGGCGCCAGCGCGACACGGTCGAAGGCGCGGAGCAGCTTGAGAGGCTGCTCGGCGTCGATGCCCGGTGCGCCGATATAGCATTGCACGACTTCCTCGGCGGCCATCTCGCCGTCATTGCGCACCGCGACCGAAACTTCGATCGCACCATCCACCGCACGCGCGGTAAGCCCACGATAGGCGAAGCGCGCATAGGACAGGCCATGGCCGAAGGCGTAGCGCGGCGTCACCTGGTCGCGGTCGAGCTTGGTATAGCCATGCCAGCGATCATACTCGATCGCATCGGCATCGCGATCGAAGAACGGATAGTCCCCCGCATCGCGCGCCACGGTGAAGGGCAGCTTGCCCGAGGGGCTGACCTCGCCGAACAACAGGCTGGCCAGCGCATGACCGCCTTCCATGCCGGCATAGAAGCTCATCAGGATCGCGCTGGCATCCTCGCGCCATTCCTCGACCAGTACGGCCGAGCCGACGACCAACACGACGACCACCGGCTTGCCGCTCGCCGCCGCCGCGCGGATCAGCGCGACCTGCGCTTCGGGCAGGCCCAGCGACAACCGGTCGCCGCCGATCGGCTCCTTCGAGATGCTCGGACGGCCCGGCTTGCCATCGGCGCCGAGCGCGATGTCGCCGATGATGTACTCGCCTTCTTCCTTGGCAGTGAAGCCGGCGACCACGACCACGGCATCGGCCTCGCGCGCCAGCTGCGTCGCGGCACCCAGGTCCTCGCCGCTGGCATAGGCCACGGCATCGTCACCAAGCAGCGCGCGCAGGCCCTGGAGCGGGGTGATGACATAGGGCGTGCGCACCCGGCTCGATCCGTTGTCGCCGGTATTCTCCATATCGGCGAGGCTACCCAGCACCGCGAGCTTGCGCACCTTGGCGCGATCGAGCGGCAGGGTCCCGTCATTCTCGAGCAGCACCGCGCATTTCTCGGCCACTTCGCGGGCCAGCGCACGATGGCTGTCCTGCGCGATCAGGTCCTTCGAGTAATCCTCCAGCGGGTCTTCCTGCGCGGCGAAGCGGAACTGGGTGGTGAGGATGCGGCGGCATGCCTGGTCGATCACCTCGGGCTCGATCGTCCCGGCCTCGACCGCGGCGACCAGCTTCTCGCCGAACACAAGCGGCTCGGGATTCTCCACGTCGAGCCCGGCGGCGGCGCCGTACACCTTGTGGACGCCGCGCACCCAGTCCGAATGGACGAACCCTTCAAAGCCCCATTCGCCGCGCAGCACATCGGTCAGCAGCGCGCGGCTCTGGCCGCAGAACTCGCCATTCACCTTGTTGTATGCGGTCATCACCGTCGCCACGCCGGCGTCGAGGCAATGCCTGAAGTGCGGCAGATAGACTTCGTGCATCGCGCGCTCGTCGGCGGTCACGTTCACCTTGAAGCGTGCGTTTTCCATGGAGTTCAGCGCGAAATGCTTCACCGTGGCGATCACGTTATGCGCCTGGATGCCGGTGCCCATCGCAGCGCCCATCACGCCGAGATGCCAGGGATCCTCGCCATAGGTCTCCTGCGCGCGGCCCCAGGCGGGGTGGCGCAGCAGGTTGATGCAGACCGCGCCCGAGAAGCTGCAATCCTGCGCGCGCGCCTCCACGCCCATCACTTCGCCGACGCGCCGCTCCAGCGCCGCATCGAAGGTGGCGCCGCGCGCCATGGTGCAGGGGAAGCAGGTGGAGCCGACCCGGGTGACGCCACGCGGACCATCGGTGAACATCAGCGGCGGGATGCCCAGCCGCTCGGCGCCGCCGCCGGCGCGATAGGGCCGCGCGCCCCAGATCCGATCGTCCTCGGCGAGCGCATCGAAGAAGCCCTTGCCGGACATCATCGTGACCTTCTCGTCGAGGGTCAGCTCGGCGAGCACCCGCGTCACCAGTGCATCGATTTCCTGCGCGCTGGCGCCCTTGGCCGGCATCCAGCCCGATTTTGCGCCTGCTTCTTCCGAAATCGATCCCGTGACCACGCGCGCCCTCTCCATTCTGCTTGTCGCCGCCCTGGATTCCCAAAGCAGAATTAGCGCTAAAGCATACAAGCAAGAGCTTGGAAAGATTGAAAGCGAAGATTCGGGGGTGGGCGAGCCTTGCAATGTAGGATTTCGCCTGCTCGGCTTGCGCGGCCGACCCGGGGTCAGCCGCTCCTTGGAGCTGCGGGAAAGATAGGATCCGCCGCGCGCAACGATCGTGCGGGATGCGGCGCGTTCCCGTAGACAAGGTCAAAATTGCGGGCCGGAAAACCCGCTCCTGGCCTGTACTTCGTGTACTTTGGCGAGTCGCCGTCGCCCGGGATGTTGGATCACGCCGTCCAGGCGGCGATGTCCGGCTCCTGCCCGATCAGCGCCAGGCCATGCGCGATCGAGGTGAGCTCGCCGCCCATCGCCAGCTTCTCGGTGCCGAAGCGCTCGGCGAACAGCCGGCGGACACGCGGGGTCAGCGAGGTGCCGCCGGTCAGGAACACCCGGTCGATCGCCTGGGGCTCGGTGCCGGCCATGGTCAGCGCGCGGTCCACCGCCGCTTCGATCCGGGCGATATCGGGCGCGATCCAGTCCTCGAACTCGGCGCGGGTCACATCGGCCTCGATCGCCAGCTCACCGCCCTCGAAATGGAAGTGCGCCGCCTCGTCCGAGGAGAGCGCCCGCTTGAGCGCGCCGATCGCGTGGTAGAGCTGATAGCCGAGCTCGCCTTCGATCACCGCGATCATCCGCCCGATCGCCTCGGGATCGAGCGCGGCGCGCTTGAGCTTCTCGAGCTCGGCCAGCGTCTTGCGGTTGCGCATCAGCGCGAGGCGCGACCAGTCCGAAAAGTCGGTGAACCAGCCGCCGGGGATGTCGAGGACCTTGTCGAACGAGCGATAGCTGCCGCCCTTGCCGAGCAGCGGCAGCACCAGATGCTCGACGATTCGCTGGTCGAACCGGTCTCCGGCGATGCCGACGCCGGCATGGGCCAGCGGCACGCAGCGCCGCGCCGCGCCCGGTGCCTCGATCCGCACCACCGAGAAATCGCTGGTGCCGCCGCCGAAATCGGCGACCAGCACCGTCGCCGGCTCCTCGATCCGCGAGGCATA
This sequence comes from Sphingomonas sp. OTU376, assembly GCF_038440415.1. Taxonomy (NCBI): domain Bacteria; kingdom Pseudomonadati; phylum Pseudomonadota; class Alphaproteobacteria; order Sphingomonadales; family Sphingomonadaceae; genus Sphingomonas; species Sphingomonas sp. OTU376. The sequence continues at coordinate 159,684 of NZ_JASATQ010000001.1, forward strand.
GCTGAACGCGGCGCCCAGCGGCTCATAGACATAATGGATCTCGGCCCCGAAGCCGGCGAACATCATGTCATAGCGCTGGCGGGCCAGCGCGTCGTCGGGCCGGCTGCCGGCATATTCGACCGGCCGGCCGACCACGACGCGGCGTGCGCCACCGTCCAGCGCGCCGCCCGCCCGTGCCGCCATCAGCCCGAGAAAGGTGCGGCCCAGCTCCTCGAAGCGCAGGCGCTTTTCGAAGACGATCGCATGCTCGAAACTCGCGCTCGCCGCGACCGACTTGAACGACTGGAGGAAGCGGCTGCCCTCCGGGAACTCGAGATATTCGGCGATCGCCCAAGGGCCGGCAGCCACCGCCAGCCCGCCGCGCACATCCTCGTCCTGCCAGAAGCACAGGGCCGATCGGAACACCGGATCGGCACGCTCCGGTCCGGCAAGCTGGACCAGCTCGGAGCGGCCATCGACAGCGAGCGCCGCGACGGAATTGGTGGTGCCGAAATCGAAGCCAAGGGCGGGAAGCTGAGTCATGGTCGGGCGCCTCTATCGCCCTGCACACTATCTGCACAGCCTCTCCACCGGCTTCGGCATCCGGGCTGGACGGCGATGCGCGATCAGCACCCCCGAACCTGGGAGACCCGCATGGCGCATCGTTACCTTTTCCTGCTCAAGATCCCCGCCGCGATCCTGCTGATCGTCGCCGCCGACCAGCTGCTGCTGAACGGCGAGATGGGATCCTGGTTCGGCGGGCTGGCGCTCGGCTGGATCGGCCTGCTGCTCGCCGTCCGCCCGGCGCTGCGCCGCCCCGCGAGCCTGATCGCCCTGGCAATCGCGGCCGGCTTCGCGCTGGTGCTGGCCTATGATCCGTGGCCGCTCGGCTGGGCATTGTTCTGGAGCGCGCTGTCGATCGCCGCGCTGATGCCGCGAATCGGGCGGTTCGACGATGCCGGACGCTGGGGCCTGCGCCTGCTCGCGCATGGATTGAGCGGCCCGCTTACCCCGTTGCTCGACCTGGCCCGCCTCTCGCGCCGGCGCCCGCAGCGCGGCGGGCGCACTCCGTCGAACCTGCTGACGTTGCTCGTCCTACCGCTGGCGATGACCGGCCTGTTCGTCGCCTTGTTCGCCAGCGCCAACCCGATCATCGCCGAGACGCTGGGCCAGGTCCGCCTGCCCTGGTTCGGCGAAGTGGTCTTCTGGGGCATGACCTTGGTGGTGGTCTGGCCGAGCCTGCGCCCGTCGCGCTGGGCGACGCGTGTCACCACATTGCTGCCGCGCACCGGAATGCCGCTACCGAGCCTCCCTGTCGCGTCGCTGCTCCTGTCGCTGATGCTCTTCAACCTGGTGTTCGCGGTCCAGAACGGGCTCGACCTTGCCTTTCTATGGAGCGGCGCGGCGCTACCCAAGGGGATGACGCTGGCGGACTATGCCCATCGCGGCGCCTATCCGCTGATCGCCACGGCGCTGCTCGCCGGATTGTTCGTGCTGGTCGCGCTGCGGCCCGGCTCGGCGAGCGCCGCCAACCCCGCGATCCGGCGGCTGGTAGTGCTGTGGGTGGCGCAGAACCTGTTGCTGGTCGCCTCGTCGATCCTGCGCACGCTCGACTATGTCGAGGCCTATTCGCTCACTGCTTTCCGCATCGCCGCGCTGGCCTGGATGGGGCTGGTGGCGATCGGGCTGGCGCTGATCTGCTGGCGGATGCTTGCGGGCAAGAGCGCCGCCTGGCTGATCAACGCCAATGCGCTGATGGCCGCGCTGGTGCTGAGCACCGCGAGCGTGGTCGACCTCGACGCCAGTGCCGCCGCCTGGAATGTCCGCCATGCCCGCGAAGTCGGCGGACGCGGGGTGGAACTGGACCTCTGCTACCTGTCGCGCAGCGGTTCCTCGTCGCTGGTTTCGCTGGTCGAGCTCGAGCGCCGCCCGCTCCAGCCCGGCTTCCGCGACCGGGTGCGCTTCGTCCGCGACCTTCAATTCCGGATGCTCGCCGACGCCCAGGCCGACTGGCGTAGCTGGACCTGGCGCGGTGCCCAGCGGCTGGCCACTGCCCGCCACATGCTCGGCGCCAACCCGCCCAAGCCCGCAGCCCTGCCGCCCGGTGCTTTCCGCGACTGCGACGGCTCGATCCAGCTGCCCGCCCCGCCGAGCGCCCCCGAACCAGCCCCGGCAACCGCCGCCAACGCAGCCGAAGCCGCAGCCCGGGCCACCGAGGCCGCGGTCGCCAACGCCACGGCCAATGCCACTCCGCCATTGACCGGAGCAGCGTCGCGATGATCCAATGCCCCATGCCCCGCACCATCCTTGTCGCCGATGACGATCCCCATATCCGCCAGCTGCTCGTCTTCGCCCTCGCCAAGGCCGGGCTCGAGACGCTCGAGGCAGCCGATGGCGAGGAGGCGCTGAAGATCGCCGAGACCCAGGCGCCCGATCTGATCGTGCTCGACATCAACATGCCGCGCATGGATGGGCTGGAGGTCTGCCGCCGCCTGCGCGCCGAGGGCGGGCTGCCGATCCTGTTCCTCTCCTCGCGCGACGACGAGATCGACCGGATCATCGGCATCGAGCTGGGCGCGGACGATTATGTCACCAAGCCCTTCTCCCCTCGCGAAGTGGTTGCCCGGGTGATGGCGGTGCTCCGTCGCACCGCCGCCCACGCGCCCGATGTCGCTCGCGCCGCCCCGCCGATCCGCCATGGCAGGCTGGCCCTCGATACCGAGAGCTGGGAAGCGCGCTGGGCAGGCGCGCCGGTGCCGCTTACCGTCACCGAGTTCGGCATTCTCCGCACCTTGGCGGGCATGCCCTCCAAGGTGTTCAGCCGCGACGCGCTGATCGACCGGCTGCGCGGCCCCGGCTTCGCGCTGACCGACCGTACGATCGACAGCCATATCCGCAACATGCGCGCCAAGTTCGCCCAGGCGGGCGCGCAGGACCTGATCGAGACGCGCCCCGGCATCGGCTATCGCATCGGCGCATGTTCGGAAGGCTGACCGAAGCGATCAAGGCGCCGATCCGGCGCTTCTGGCCGCGGCTGCGGCTGCGGACGATCCTGCTCGTCACCTTCGTGTTCGTGGCGGCGCTGCCCGGCGTCGGCGCGCTGTTCCTGCGCGTCTACGAGAACACGCTGGTCCGCCAGACCGAGGCGGAGCTGATCGCGCAAGGGACGGCCCTGGCGGCAGTTGCCAGCGCCGAATGGCCGGGATCGAGCGGCCCCGAGCTGATCCGCGAGCCGCCCCGCGCCTCGCGCGGGATGGCGGGCGGGCCGCTCTCGACCATCGACCTGGGCAACGCCCCTGGCCCCGAGCGTCCCGAACCGGTGGCCGTGCCCGGCAGCGCCAACCCCGATGCGCTCGCCGCCGCCGCCCGGCTCGCACCGCTGGTAGAGACGACGGCGGACGGCACGCTCGCCTCGATCCTGCTGCTCGCCCCCGATGGCCGCATCCTGATCGGCAAGGATGCGGGCAAGAGCCTGGCCGGCCTGCCCGAGCTGGCCTCGGCGCGTGCCGGCCACCCCCAAACGATGCTGCGCCGGCGCGGCGACTATCGTCCCGAATATGCCTTTGAATGGCTGAGCCGCGCCTCGGGCCTGCGCATCCACCATGCCCGGCCGGTGCTGGTGAACGGCAAGATGGTCGCGGTATTGCTGCTCTCCCGCTCACCACGCGCGCTGTTCCGCGGCCTTTACGAGGATCGCGGCAAGATCCTGTTCGGCATCGGCGCGATCTTCGCGACCCTGGTGGTATTGAGCGGCCTGCTCTCGCGCGGCATCGCGCGGCCGATCGAGATATTGAGCCAGGCGACCCGCGACGTGGCGCGCGGCGGCGGCACCGTGCCCGAGGCGCCGCGTACCGCCGCGATCGAGATCCAGGCGCTCTACAGCGATTTCGCGACGATGGCGGACGCCATCGACCGGCGTTCGCGCTATCTGCGCGACTTCGCCCATGCGGTGAGCCACGAGTTCAAGACTCCGCTCGCCGGCATTCGCGGCGCGATCGAGATCCTCGAAGACCATCATGCCGACATGGACGAGGCGGACCGCCGCCGCTTCCTCGCCAATGCCGGCGCCGATGCGGATCGCCTGGCCCAGCTGGTCACTCGCTTGCTGGAACTGGCGCGGGCGGACATGGCCGAGGCCGATGCGGACGCCGCCACCGATGTCGCCCTGCCGCTGCGCCGGATCGCCGATGCCTGGACAGATCGCGGACTGGCGATCACGCTCGACCTGCCCGAGGCCCTGCCCCGCGCCGCGCTGCCCAGCACCATGCTGGAGGCGATCGTCGAGAGTCTGGTCGAGAACAGCCGCCAGGCCGGCGCAACTCGGGTTCGGATGGCGGCGATGCAGGCGGATGGCGAGATCCTGCTGACCATCGCCGATGACGGCCCCGGCATTCCCGAGGCCGATCGCGCGCGCATCTTCGAGCCCTTCTTCACCAGCCGCCGCGCCGCCGGGGGTACCGGCCTGGGCCTGCCGATCGCGCGCTCGCTGCTCGCCTCGCATGGCGGCACGATCGCGCTGGGAACGGCGGAAACCGGGACGTGTTTCGAAATTCGCGTGCCGGCCGTCTAGATCTGCCCGACCGATCTTGCGCTGCTGCGCCGGGCAAACGCGATCTGCGAAGGGAAGGAAGCCGGCCTGCAACCGCCAGCTGGAGCAGGCGAAATCCTACATTGCTAGCTTTCCGGGCGCGCTCAGCTCCAGCCGCCGCCGAGCGCCTTGTAGAGCGCGGTCGCCGCCTGCGCCTTGGCGGCGCGGGCCTGCTGGTCGCGGCGGGTGGCGGCGAGCAGCGACTGCCGGGCACGTTCGAGCGTCAGCCGATCGTCCTCGCCGCGATCCGCGCGTTTCTGGGCAAGCGAGAACGCACTCTGCTCGCGTTCCAGCGACACCGCGGCGTCCTCCGCGGCGGCGCGGGCGTTGAGGAAGCGGTTGATCGCCGCCTCGCTGTCCGAGAGCGCGCCGACCACGGCCTTTTCGTAACGCGCCGCAGCGGCATCCGCGCGGGCATCGGCGGCGCGGATCTGGGCGCGGATCGTGCCGCCCTGGAAGATCGGCCAGGAGAAGCTCGGCCCGATCTGGAGCCGGAAGGAATCGCCCGAGACGAGATCGCCGGGCTTGCGCGCCTGCTGGCCGATGCTGCCGAGCAGGCTGAAGCGCGGGAAGAGATCAGCGGTGGCGACACCGATATCGGCGGTCGCCGCCGCAAGCTCGCGTTCGGCGCGGCGGACATCGGGGCGCCGCTCGAGCAACTGGGAGCGCAGGCCGATCAGGATCGCGTCGGGGCTGGCCGGCAACGGACCCGCCATTCGCAATTCCGGCACCAGCTGCTCGGGCGGCACGCCGGCCAGAGTGGCGATGCGATAGGCGGCGGCGCTGGCCTGGGCGCGGGCGTTGGGCACGGCTGCCGCACTCGCCCTGGCGGCGCTGTCGGCCCGGTCGAGCTCGAGCCGCGAGGCTTCGCCATGGTCGAAGCGGAGCTTTGTGAGACGCGCGAGCTCGGCATCCGAGGAGGCCTGCGCCTCGGCGGTAGCGCCATCGGCCTGGGCGGCGCGCAGGTCCATATAACCGCGGACGACTTCGGCGATCAGCGTGAGCATCACATCGCGCCGGGCATATTCGGCGCTTTCCTCGCGCGCGGTTGCGCCTTGCATCTGGCGAGTGCGGCGGCCCCAGAGATCGACTTCCCAGCTCGCATCGAAGCCGAGGTCGTAGAGCGGGAAATCGCGCGAGAAGCCGGGGAACGGGATGTTGCCGATCGGCAGCTGGCCATTGTTGCTCAGCACATTCTCGGTCGCCGAGCCCTTGGCAGTGACGCTGGGCAGGCGGCCGCCGGCGATCGCCTCGCGATTGGCGCGGGCCTCGGCCAGCCGGGCCTGGGCTTCCCGGAGGTCGGGGCTGGAGGTCACTGCGCGCCGGACCAGCGCCGAGAGTTGGGGATCGCCGAACCGGTCCCACCATTGCAGATCGACCTGGCCGGGCGCGCCTGCCTCAAGCCAGTCGGGCGCGGCCTTTGTCTCGGGCGCATGATAGTCCGGGCCGACCGTGCAGGCGGAAGCCAGCAGCATCGGCAGCAGGAACAGCGGGAGCGAACGGGTCATCTTGTTACTCCATGCGCGCACGGAAGAGCCAGGCCGAGGCGGAAAGCGTCACGCAGGCGATCAGCGCCAGCGGCCAGAGCTGGTGGAACACCGCCGCCGCCGGCATCGCCTTGAGGAACAGCCCCTGGACGATGGTAAGGAAATAGCGGGCGGGATCGAGATAGGTGATCGTCTGCAGCCAGTCCGGCATGTTGTCGATCGGGCTGGCATAGCCGGAAAGCAGGATCAGCGGCGTGGTGACGAGGAACACGCCGAGGAACGCCTGTTGCTGGGTCTGCGAGGCTGCGGAGATCAGCATGCCCAGCCCGATCAGCGCGAGCAGGTACATGCCGAGCGACAGGAAGAAGAGCAGCAGCGATCCGGTGAAGGGCACGCCGAAGACCAGGGGCGCAACCACCAGATAGACGCTGCCGTTGATCATGCCGATGATGAAGGGCGGCACCATCTTGCCGATCAGGATCTCATGGACGCGCAGCGGCGAGACCATCAGCTGGTCGAACGTGCCCAGTTCCCGCTCGCGCGCGACCGATTGCGAAGTGACGGCAAGCCCCGCCACCGAGGTGATGATCGCGACCAGCGAGGGTAAGGTGAACCAGATATAGTCGAGCGCCGGGTTGTACCAGTTGGTCACCACGCTGCCGCCCGCTGCCCCGCGCAGCTGGGGCGGAGCGAGCTCGGCGCCCAGGGTGCCGGCGATATTGGTGATATAGCCGGTGACGATCTGGGCGGCGTTGGAGCGGCGGCCGTCGAGCACCAGGCCGATCGTCGCGCTCCGGCCGCGGGCGAGCTGCCGGTCGAAATCCTCGTCGATCACCAGGGCGGCGATCACCTTCTGGTTGTCGATCGCCGATTTGAGCTCGGCGGGGGTCGCCAAGCGCCTGATATGGCGGAAGTTCGGGCTGCCGGCGATGCGCTGGACCAGTTCGACCGAATGCGCGCCCGAGCTGCGATCGAGGATGCCGATATCGACATTCTTGACGTCGAGCGTGGTCGCATAGGTGAAGATGAACAGCTGCATCAACGGCGGCACGAACAGCACCAGCCGCGACTGCGGATCGCGCAGCACCGCCCACATCTCCTTGACGATCATGGCGACCAACCGGCGCAAGCCGGCGCCTTCAAGGAGCCGGCGCATCAGTCGAGGCTCCGGCGGGTGACGCGGAAGGAGAGCGTAAAAAACACCATGCCGAACAACAGCATGATGCCGATATTGGGCAGCAGCAGCCCCCATTGGTCGCCGGCGAGGAACACCGTCTCGAGGCTGGGGATCAGGTAGCGCGCGGGGACGATATAGGTCAGCGCCTGGATCGGCCAGGGCATCGAGCCGATCTCGAAGATGAAGCCCGAGAGCAGGAAGGTGGGGAGGAAGGCCGAGAGCAGCGCCACCTGGCTGGCGACGAACTGGTTCTTGGTCGCCGCCGAGATGAACAGGCCGAGGCCCAGCGCAGGCATCAGGAACGCCGAGGAAATGGCGTAGAGCGCGAAGATCGAGCCGCGGAACGGCACCCCGAACACCCAAACCCCGATCACCGCGCAGAGCGTCATCGAGGCCTGCGCCAGGAAGAAATAGGGGATGACCTTGGAGGCGATGAACTCGGCCATGGAGATCGGCGTGGCCATCATCGCTTCCATGGTGCCCCGCTCCCATTCACGGGCGACCACCAGCGCGGTCAGCAAGGTGCCGACCATGGTCATGACATTGGCGATCGAACCGGGAACGAGGAAGAATTTGCTCTTGAGTTCAGGGTTGTACCAGTAGCGCGCCGAGACGATCACCGGGGCCTCGCGGGCACCGGGATTGCGCTCCAGTCCTTCGGCCGCGGCCCAGCTCGCCCGCACGCCCTCCCCGTAAGCCGCTGCGAAATTGGCGGTATTGGGCTGGGAGCCGTCGGTGACGATCTGGATCGGCGGCATGTGCCCGCGCTTGATCCCGGCGCCGAAATCCTGGGGGATGACGATCAGCGCGCGAAGCTCGCCATCGACCAGCTTGTCGCGCACCTGCGCCACCGTGCGGGCCTCGGTCACTTCGAAATAGCGCGAGTTCCTATAGGCTTGCGCTAGGCGGAGCGCGGGTGCGCTGCTGTCCTGGATCACCAGGCCGACGCGGGTGCGGGTGCTGTCGAGCGATACGGCATAGCCGAACAGGAAGAGCAGGATCATCGGCAGCACGAAGGCGATCAGGAAGGTCGACGGATCGCGCAGGATCTGCGCGGCCTCCTTGCGGACCAATGCGGCCAAGCGCCTGAGATCGAAGCGGAACCTCATGCGGCCTCGCGCGCCTCGCGCTTGCGGTCGAACGCCTCGATCAGGGCGATGAAGGCATCCTCCATCGTCGGATCGGGGGCACCGGTGAGGCGGGCGGCTTCGGCCTTGAGCTCGTCCGGGGTGCCGGTGGCGATCTGCTCGGCGCGGTAGATCAGGGTCGCGCGGTCGCAATATTCGGCTTCGTCCATGAAGTGGGTGGTGACCAATACGGTCACCCCCTTCTCGACCAAACCATTGATGTGCATCCAGAATTCCCGGCGCGTCACCGGATCGACGCCCGAGGTGGGTTCGTCGAGGAAGAGCACCGGGGGCTCGTGCATCACCGCGCAGGCCAGCGCCAGGCGCTGCTTGAAGCCCAGAGGCAAGGTGCCGGCGTTGACGTCGAGCTTGTCGTGCAGCTCGAATATCTCGATCATCGCCTCGATCGCACGCTGCGCCTTGTCGCGCGGCAGGTCGTAAGCCCCTGCAAAGAAATCGAGATTCTGGCGGATCGAGAGGTCGCCATAGAGGGAGAATTTCTGGGCCATATAGCCCAGCGACGCCCGGGCGGCGGCGGCGGACTTGCGGAGGGACTTGCCGGCGACCGCACCAGTCCCCGAAGTTGGCGAAAGTAGCCCGCAGAGCATCTTGAAGGTGGTCGACTTGCCAGCGCCATTGGGTCCGAGCAGACCGAATATCTGTCCCCTTGGGATGCGGAAGTTCATATCCCTGGCCGCGGTGAACGCGCCGAAGACCTTGGTGAGCCCGTTCGCCTCGATCGCGCAGTCCGTGGTCTCGGGGATCGTCCGGTAGCGTTCGGCGAGAGCGGAAGTGCCCTTGGGCCCGCCGCCCAGCCGCTCGATGAAGCCGTCCTCGAAGCGCGGGTCGGCGGTGTCCACCTTGGTGTCTGGTCCGGCTGAAAGCGCCTGCGCATCGGGCACCGGCTTGCCGTCGGCGACCAGCAGGCGGACCGAACGACCCTGGATCGTGCCGTCGATCACATCGTCGCGGTCGAGCGCGCGGGTGAGGAACTGGCGGCGGCGCGCCTCGAAGCCGCTCACCCGGATCACCCGGTCCCGCACATGGCCGGTGAGCTCGGCGGGAGGACCGTCGAACAACAGCTTGCCTTCATTGAGCAAATAGACGGTGTCGCACTTCTCCGCCTCGTCGAGATAGGCGGTCGACCAGAGCACGCCGATGCCCTGTTCGGTAAGATCCCCCACCATAGCCCAAAGCTCGCGCCGGCTGATCGGATCGACGCCGACCCCGGGCTCGTCGAGCAGCAACACCTTGGGAGTCTTCACCAAGGCACAGGCAAGCCCCAGTTTCTGCTTCATGCCGCCCGACAGCTTGCCGGCCAGCCGGTCCTGGAAACGGGCGAGATCGGTGAACGCGAGCAGCCTGTCGAAACTATTCTGCTGCTCGCTTCGGGGCAGCCCGCGCACTTCGGCGTATAGTTTGAGGTTCTCGAGGACGGAGAGGTCTTCGTAGAGCCCGAAACGCTGGGGCATATAGCCGAGCGTTTCGAGCTTTTCCCCCGGCTTACCCCCCAGGACCGAAACAGTCCCCGAAGTGGGCGCCATCAGTCCGGCGAGGATGCGGATGAGCGTGGTCTTGCCCGCGCCGTCCGGCCCGACCAGGCCGGTGATGCGGCCGGGCTCGATCGCCATGGAGACACCGTCGAGCGCGGTGGTGGCGTCGAAGGTTTTTACGAGGGCGGTGGTGCTGGCGAGGGGTTGGGTCATTTCGCCCTCAGCCAAGTTCCCGCGTCACCCTGAACTTGTTTCAGGGTCCAACGCGCCTCAAGCGATATCGCCGGGGGAGCGTTGGATGCTGAAACGAGTTCAGCATGACGAAGAAGAGGGGGCAGCGACGCCACCTCCTCAATCCTTGTGCTTGGGCCGCGCGCCCGGCACCGAGACGCTGACCGGCTGGCCCTGGCGCAGGCCGTCGTCGGGATCGTCGATGATGATGCGGAGCTGGTAGACAAGATCGGTGCGGAGGTTCTCGGTCTCGACCGTCTTGGGCGTGAACTCGGCGCGGGGCGAGATATAGCCGATCGTGCCGTTGTAGCGCTTCGGGTTGCCGTCGGCGGTGACCACCACCTTCATCCCTGGGCCGATCCGCGAGAGATCGCTTTCCGCGACATAGGCGCGCACCCGCAGCGGCCGCATGATCGCGAGCGTCAGCACCGTCTCGCCGGGCTGGACGATCGCGCCGGGCTCGCGGGCGCGGGTGACGACGGTGCCGTCGGTGGAGGCGAGCAGGCGCGCGTCGCCGAGATCGGTGGCGGCGCTCTGGCGGGCGGCGGTCGCCGCGCGGACATCGGCGGCGGCGGCCGCCACGTCCTCCTTGCGGCTGCCGGCGTTCATCAGTGACAGCGCCTGCTGGGCCTGGGCGAGATCGGCGCGCGCCTTGTCGCGGGCGGCGACGGTCTGCTCCCAGATGTCGCGGCTGATCGCGCCGGGCTCGACCAGAGGCTGGCGGCGGGCATAATCGCGATCGGCATCCTGGGCGACCGCGGCGGCGGCGGCGACCCGGGCACGGGCCTGGGCGATATCCTGGGCGCGGTTGCCGTTGCGCAGCTTGGCCAGCTGGGCCTCGGCCTGGGAGACTTTCGCATCGGCCTGGGCGATGCGGCTGTCGAGCGTGGCGGCATCGAGCGTGGCGAGCAGCTGGCCCTGCCTGACCTTGGCCCCCTCCTCCACCGTGATGCCCGAGATCCGGCCATTGACCCGGAAGCCGAGATCGACTTCGCGGATATCGACATTGCCGTTCAACTTGAGCGCGCCGTCATCCTTCGCGCGGAACAGGCCGAAGCCGCTGGTGGCGATCGTGGCGATCACCAGCACGACGATGACGACGAGGATCGCGATGCGGCGACGGTTCATGCGGGATTCTCCGACAGGATGCAGAGGGCGTTGGCGCGCAGGCGGGCGCGGAGCAGTTTCTGGGTGGGCTCGTCGATCGTCTCGACCGAAAGGATGCGGGTGACGGCGGCACGGGCGACGCGCAGCACCAGCGACTGGCCGAACAGCAGGATCCCCATCGCCAGCACCTCGCGCTCGCCGAGATCGGTGCGGACGCGCTTGAGCGTGGCGACGAAGGTCTCGACCACGCCCTGCATCACCCCGGTATAGAGCCGGTCGAACGCTTCGGTGGGGTTCTGCTGCTCGCGGGTGATGAACAGCGCCCAGGCTTCGGTCTGTGGGCTGAGCATCATCAGCGCGAAGCCGTCGAGCACGGCAAGCAGCGCCTCGATCGCTTCCTCGCGGCTGCCCTTCTCGGCGACGGCGCGGGCGGCTTCGAGGGCCGGCCCCTGGATGGTCTTGACGCTGGCGGCGATGTGATCGGCGGCGGCGAGATAAAGGCCCTGCTTGCCGCCGAAATGATAGGTGATCGACGACATCGCCGTGCCCGAGGCACGGGCGATCTCGCGCGTGCTCGCCCCTTCATAGCCGTGGCGGCCGAACTGCTCGATTGCCGTGTCGATCAGGATCTGGCTGGTCATCGCACCGAATCCTGTTCGTTCGAACGAACTAATATTGGATGCACGGATGTGAAGCAAGGGGTTTACTGGCGGGTTCCCTGTTTTGCTCCCCGGCGGAAGCCGGGGATCAGGTGGGGACAGTGCTGCGTGACAGACGCGCATCACCGGCGTAGGTTCCCGCTGTTCGCGTGACTGGCGACTGGATGGAGCACCATCGGGAAGCGCGAATGCTAACGCCGCATCGCCTGGGCACCCCTTCGAGATTGGAGGATCCTGATGCCCGAACCGCTGCATATCGCTTTCCTGCTGTTCCCCGACGTGACCCAGCTCGACCTGACCGGGCCGGCGCAGGTGCTGTCGCGCATGGGGAATGTGACGCTCGACCTGGTGGCGAAGACCCGCGATCCGGTGCGCACCGATGCGCTGTTCGACCTGCATCCGACCGCCACTTTCGCCGAGGTGCCGCGCGCGGACCTGCTCTGCGTGCCGGGTGGGTTCGGCACGGTGGCGGCGATGGAGGATGCCGAGACCTTGGGCTGGTTGCGGCAGGTTGCGGAGGAAGCGACCTGGGTGACCAGCGTGTGCACCGGATCGCTGCTGCTCGGCGCGGCGGGGCTGCTGCGCGGCTACCGATCGGCCTGCCATTGGGGATCGCGCGAGCAGCTCGCCTGGTTCGGCGCCGAGCCGGTGGCCGAGCGGGTGGTGTTCGATCGCAACCGGGTGAGCGGCGGCGGGGTGACCGCGGGGATCGACTTCGCGCTGGCGCTGACCGCGGCGATCCGGGGCGAGGCGCATGCACGGTTCGTGCAGCTGAGCCTGGAATATGATCCGGCGCCGCCGTTCGATGCCGGATCGCCGGAGCGGGCCGGGGCGGAGACGGTGGCGCGCTACCGGGCGATGGTGGAGAAGTTCGCGCCCGGGCGGGCGGAGAAGGTGAAGGGGATTGCGGAGCGGCTGGGGTTCTAGCGCGCAAATCCTCCCCCAGCTTGTCTGGGGGGAGGGGCGGCGGTGGTACACCGCCGTCTGCGACGGCGGCCCCTCCACCATTCGCTACGCGAATGGTCCCCCTCCCCGAGCAAGCTCGGGGAGGAATTGATTCAGGCCAGCGCCTTCGCCGCGCCTTTCAGGTCCTCGACGAACGCGGCGAACTCGTCCTCCGCTTTCGCGCGGTCCGGCAGGCGGAGGAGGTAGCTCGGGTGGACCGTCACCCAGCCGCGGCCGCCATCGGGCAGGTCGAGCGCCCGGCCCCGCACCGCGCCGATCGTCACCGTCTTGCCGAGTATCTGGCGGGCGGCGGTGGCGCCCAGCGCGATCGTGAGTTCGGGCCTCACCAGCAGGCGCTCCTGCTCATACCACCAACGGCATGCCTGGATCTCGCCGGCATCGGGCTTCGAATGGATGCGACGCTTGCCGCGCGGCTCGAACTTGAAGTGCTTGACCGCGTTGGTGACGTAGACACTCGCGCGGTCGATCCCGGCCTGCGCCATCGCCCGGTCGAAGACTTCGCCGGCGGGGCCGACGAACGGGTGGCCGGCCAAGTCCTCCTGGTCGCCGGGCTGCTCGCCGACGATCATCATCCGGGCATCGGCCGGGCCTTCGCCGAACACGGTCTGGGTGGCGTGCCTGTAGAGGTCGCAGCGGGTGCAGTGCGCGGCTTCCTCGCGCAGGGCGTCCCAGGCATGCTCGACATTGCCGCCCGGCCTGGGCTGGGTCGCAACCATCGCTGTCTCCCGCTGGCGCGCGGTGGCGACCAGCTCCTTGACCAACGCGGTCTCGGGCATGTTTTTCCAATATTTGCGCGGCATCTCCTTGAGCATCGCCCCGGTCTTGAGACGGGCCGGGTTGAAGATCGACGCGTAATAGGTCTTCCAGATATCCTCGACCGGGTCCTCGCCCGGGGCATCGGCGGCGGTTGCGCCGGGACCTTCGGAGAGCGTTTCGGTATCCCAGTGAAGCGAGAGCTCGGGGGTGAGGATCGACCAGCGCATCGAGGTGAAGCGCTCGACGAAGAAGCGGGCATTGGCGCGGACGATGTGGTGGATCGGCTCGAACCAGGCGACATAGCGCGTGTTGGGCTCGCCGGTGCCGGGAAAGGGTTGCGCGTCCTCGACTTCGCGGAAGCGGACAAAGGCGCGCATCTTGTGGATGTCGCGGCGGACCTCGCGGGCCATGCCCTCGAGCCGGCGGACCAGCGGATCGGCCGCGTCGGCGACGCGGTGGGGATCGCCCGCGAGCAGCGCGTAGAGCAGGGCGAAGCGCTCGGGGTCCGAATGGAGGATCGCCGACTGGGCGAGGTCGAGGAACGCGCGGGGAACCTTGAGCGGGCGCGGGGCGGCGGGGGGCAGCACCGCTTCATCGGCGAACAGGTCGACGGGCGTGTCGCCGACCTGCCAGAGGATCTCGGATGCGAGGACGCCGGCCTGGGCGAGGCCGCGCGCGGCGTCGCGCCAGCCCTCGAAATCATCCTCGCTTGCCAAAGTAACTACGCGCAACGCTTGCCTCCAAAACCGTCATCCCCGCGCAGGCGGGGATGACGATGAAGGCGGTTTAACGCGCTGAATCGGATTTCGGCATCGATTCGATCCAGTCGCGGACCAGCGCGACGCCTTCCTTGTGGACCGTCGCGCGGCCGAGCTCGGGCATGGCGATGCCGGGGTCGGTCGATTGCATGCGGTAGAGCAGGATCGACGCGTCGGGATCGCCGGGGACGATGTCGAAGTCGCGGGTACCGGCGCCGCGGCCGGCGGCGGTGGGGCGCTTGAACAGGCCGGTCTGCTCGGGATCGGTGCGGGCCAGTTCGAGGAACAGGCCGGAGTTGGACGCCGCACCCTGCGGGTTGTGGCAATGCGCGCAGTTGATCTCGAGCCAGGCGCGCGCCCTGAGGCCGAGCGGCGCTGCGGTGTCGTCCCAGCGGGCGACCTTCGGGGCGTCGGCGGGGAGCCGGTCGAGCATGCCGGCGGCGAGCAACTGCTCGAGCTGGCCGCCATGGTTGAGATAGCGCGCCTTGATCCCGATCGGGACGACCTGGCCGGCAAGGCCGTGGCAGTCCTTGCACTGGTTCTGGTTGGGGACGGCGTAGGAGATGCTGTGCCGCTCGCCGGAGGGGTCGGTGAAGGTGACGGGGATGCGCGTGCCGGCGCGCTTCACGTCGGCGTCGGTGCCCTCGGCGTTCCAGACATAGGGGATCGGGGTCCAGCCGCTGGCGCGGTGGAGCAGGACGCGGGTCTCAAGCGGCTTGAACACGCCGTTCGTCCGGTAGCCGAAGGTCTTGATCAGCGCGGCGCCGACGGGGAGGTCGAGCGGCCTGTCGGGGTCGTATGTCGCCCGGCTGCCCTCGGGCAGATAGAGGTAGCGCTCCTTCTCGGCATAGTCGGAGAAGAGCGGGGTTTCGAGGGTATAGGCCATCAGCCGCGGGGCTGGGGTGCGGGCCTTGAGATCGGTGAAGAAGGCGTAGTCGGAGAGGTGCGCGGGCCAGCCTTCGGCGGTGATCGCGGCGTCGTTCACGCCCGTTGGACGGCCGAGCAGCGCGGCGGCGAACAAAGCGGCCGCGCCGAACAGCGCCTTCATTTGGCGGCGGCCTCCATCGATGCCGGCAGCTTGAAGGTCTGCCAGGGCGGCGGGATCTCGTTGTCGAGCTTGATCAGCTGCGGCTTGGCGGTGTCGAGCGGGGCACCGAGGGCGAGCGCAAGGGTGAGCACCGGACCGTCATCGCCGGTGAGCTTGACCTGGTCGCCACCGGTGCCGTCCCAGAAGACCGGCGGGAGCGTGCCGCCGAGCATCCTGGCAAGCAGCGCGCCGCCGGGCATGGCGGGGGCGAAGCCGGCGCGGCCATGCTTGTTGCCGGCAAGGCGGATGTTGCGGGGATAGGGATCATAGCCCTTGTCCTCGAACGGCTTGCGATAGGCGACGACCATGATGTTGGCGGTACCGTTGCCGCTGAGGTCGTTGGCGGTCACGGTCACGTCGTTCTCGGCCATCACCAGCACGCCGGTACCGGTGGGCACGGTGGCGACGATGTTGCCGGGCGGGGCGAAATTGGGGGTGTCGTTGTCGACCACCTTGTTGCCGGTGACATTGACCCAGCCGGCGCCGCGATTCGGCAAGGCGGGCAGGTCGAACACCAGGATGCCGCCGGTATTGTGGGTGGCGAGGTTGTTGGTGACCTCTGCGAAGCCGCTATTCTCGATCTCGATGCCGGCGACATTGTATTTCGCCACCGAGTTGCGGACGATGATGCGGTTGGACTGGCCGACGTAGATGCCGGCATCCGATGCGCCCATGACCGTCACGCCGTCGATCAGCACGTCGCTGCTCTCGACCGGGTAGACGCCATAGGCGCCGTTGGTCGCCTTGGGGCCGCCAGTCCATTCGACGCGGATGTTCTTGTAGACGATCCGGTCAGCACCCTTGGACTTGATGCCGTCGCCCTTCGAATCCTCGACCGCGAAATCGCGGAGTACAACGTCGTCGGACGTGACGAGCAGCCCCTCGCCTGCCCCGAGCTGCCCCTTGAAGCTGAGCACGGTCCTGAGCGGTCCGGCACCGCGCACCGTGACGCCGCCCACGTCGAGGCTGAGGCCGTCGGTCAGCTCGAAACGGCCGGCGCCGATGCGGACGGTGTCACCTGGCTTCGCGTCGAGCAGGGCGGACTGGAGGCGTTCCTGGGCATTGGGGCCCGCCTCGACGATGATGTCCTTCGCCAGGGCCGGAGTCGCGACAAGCATCGCGCAGGCGAACGCGGCGGGCGCACAGAGTCGAAGCATCCCTCTCTCCCTATTTTTGGGAGGATGATACGCCGATCAGGACGAATTGACAGTCCTGTCAGTTAGGCCGGCTCGGGGTGGTGGCAGACGAACTCGATCAGCCGCCCGTCGGGATCGCGCAGATAGCCGGCATAATAATCGGGGTGGATATGAGGCGCGAGCGCGGGCGCGCGATCGAGGACATGGCCGGCGACGCGGCCTGCGGCATAGATTCGATCCACGGTGGCGCGATCGGGTGCGGCGAAGGCGAAATGAAGGTCCGACGGCACTTCGCCCTCGACCAGGAACAGGTCGAGCGCGGCGTGGTTGCCGAAACCCTTGGCCGGGCCGTCGACCTTCTGGCTGTAGCCGAGCGGGGCGAGGGTATCGGCGTAGAAGGCCAGGCTCTCGGCGAGGCGGGCGGTGCGGATCTCGATATGGTCGATCATGAAACTCTCCTTCGTGCTGAGGAATAGGGCCGCGCGGCGCGGCCTTTCCGCGAAGGCGGGGATCAAATCGCCGGATTTCGGCGCATTTGCCCGCTAGGATGCCGGCGATGGCCCGATCCGATCTCGACCGCTTCGACCGCAAGCTCCTCGTCCTCGTCCAGCGCGACGCCGGCCAGACCGCCGAGGCGCTGGCCGCGCAGGTCGGGCTGTCGGCATCGGCGGTGCAGCGCCGACTGAAGCGGCTGCGCGCGACCGGGGTGATCGTCAGCGAAGTCGCGGTGGTCGACCCACTCAAGGTGGGGAAGCCCAATTTCTTCCTGGCGGCGCTCGAGATCGAGCGCGAACGGCCCGAGCTGATCGCCCGGCTGCGCCAGTGGATGGCCGCGGAGGAGCAGATCCAGCAGGTCTATTACGTCACCGGCACAGCCGATTTCGTGCTGGTCGTCGTCGCGTCCGATGTCGGCGCCTATGACGCGCTGATGAGCCGGCTGATGGCGGACAATCCCAATGTCCGCCGCTTCACTACCAATGTCGCGCTGGGGGTGGGCAAGCGCGGGCTGGTCGTGCCGATTCCCGACTAGCTATTCGCGCGCGTCGCCGGGGGGATTGGCCTCGGCGCGCGCCAGTTCCCTGGGCTTGCGCTTCTCGAACAGCTTGCCGAGCGCTTCTTCCTGTGCCGCGCTCAGATGCTTCGCCGCAGTGGGAAACATCTCTTCCTCTTCCTCGTCGATATGGTGGAGATAGCGGTGGCGCATCTCCTTGAACTTCACCAGCCAGCCGGGCGAGGACATGTCGGTGTCCATCAGTTCGCCAAGATAGTCGTCGACTTCCTTGTGCTCGGAGACCGAATGCCGGGCGTCCTCGCGCAGCTCGGGATCGGCGAGCATCGTCGCGTAGAGTGCTTCTTCCTCGGCGGCCGCATGGGCCTGCAGCTCGAGGCGAAGCTGCTCGAACAGCTTGCGGCGGTCCTTGCTGTCGCCCGAGGTCTCCCCCACCCGCTCGAGCAGGTCGCGCTGGCGGTCATGGTCGGCAATCAGATCGGCGAAGATTCGTGCGTCGGCCATTCTACTCTCTCCCTTGGTCGGGGAGTCAGAACCGATCAGGCCGCAAATAGTTCTAACTGCTCGCGTTTCGGCGCGACGAGGCTGCGCAGGTCGGCGCGATCGGACAAGGCGACCGGGCGCCAGTCGGCAGCGACAAGGAACGGGCGGACCTTGGCGATCGAGGCCGTCAGCCGCGCGACATCGGCGAGCTGGAGGCGGCGCATGCGGCGAGCGGAGAGAATCGCATCGACGGCTTTTACGCCGAGACCGGGGACACGCAGCAGCAGCTCGCGCGGGGCGCGGTTGACGTCGACCGGGAAGGACTCGCGGAACTTGAGCGCCCAGGCGAGCTTGGGATCGATATCGAGCGGGAGCATTCCGGTGGCGGGGTCGGCCGCCGCCGCGACTTCCCTGGGCTGATACTCGTAGAAGCGCATCAGCCAGTCGGACTGGTAGAGCCGGTGCTCGCGCATCAGCGGCGGGCGTTGGAGCGGGAGGACCGCGCTGGCATCGGGGATCGGGCTGAACGCCGAATAATAGACGCGGCGGAGCTGGAAGCGGTCATAGAGCCCGGCGGCGCGGGTGATGATGTCGCCATCGGTAGCGGCATCGGCGCCGACGATCATCTGGGTCGACTGGCCGGCAGGGGCGAATTTGGGCGCGGACTTGTAGCGCTTGCCGGCGTCCGTGGTGTCGTCGATCGCGGCGCGGACATCCCGCATCGCGCCTTCGATGCGCGGCGCCGATTTCTCGGGCGCGAGCCGGGTGAGGCCGGCGACCGTCGGCAGCTCGACATTGATCGAGACGCGATCGGCATAAAGGCCCGCCTGACGGACCAGCTCGGGATCGGCATCGGGGATGGTCTTCAAGTGGATATAGCCGCGGAAATCATGTTCCTCGCGCAGCAGCCGGGCGACGCGGACGATCTGCTCCATCGTATAGTCGGACGAGCGGATGATGCCCGAGGAGAGGAACAGCCCCTCGATATAGTTGCGCCGGTAGAAATTGAGCGTGAGGTCGACGACTTCCTCGGGCGTGAAGCGGGCGCGGCGGACGTTCGAGCTCTTGCGGTTGATGCAATAATGGCAGTCGAAGATGCAGCTGTTGGTCAGCAGGATCTTCAAGAGCGAGATGCAGCGGCCATCGGGCGCATAGGCGTGGCAGATGCCCATCCCCTCGGTCGAGCCGATCCCGCCCTTGGGACCGCTCGCCGCGTTGCGTTTCGTCGTGCCGGAGGACGCGCAGCTCGCATCATATTTGGCGGCATCGGCCAGGATGGCGAGCTTTCCGCGGAGATCGAGCTGCGACATTTGTTCCTTCTATGTTCCTGATATTGCAGTGTCCAGTGGGTTGTGGGAGGAGGCGCGGCGAAGGGAGCGCGGGATGCGGCTGACGATCGACCGGCAATTCAGGATCCTGCTGATCGGCCTGGCGGTCACCTGCCTGCTCGGCTTCAGCTTCAAGCAGCATTGCATGCCCGGCGGCTGGACCGATTCCGAGCAGTATATCACCGGCTGCTACAGCGACGCGGTGCCCTTCTGGACCGCGCGCGAAGTGGACAAGGGCAGGATCCCGTACCTGCAGACCCCGATCGAATATCCGGTGCTGACCGGGGCGGCGATCTGGATCGAAGGCGCAGCGACGCACCTGTTCTTCGGCGCCCGCGCCAATGACGCCAAGTTCCTGGGCGTGGTGACGGCGGTGAACATCGCCCTCGCCTTCCTGGTGCTGTGGATGTTGTGGCGCGCGGGGGTCGACCGCAAGCGGCTCTGGTGGTGGGCGGCAGCACCGCCGCTGGTGCTTTATGTCGGGCACAACTGGGACATGATCGCGGTGACGCTGGCGGTGGCGGCGCTGCTCCAGGCACGCGAGAACCGGCTGGTGCGCGCGGCGGCGGCGGCGGGGCTGGGCGTGGCGGCCAAGCTGTTCCCGATCGTGATCCTGCCGCTGATCGGGCTCTCCGCCCTGTTCGAGCGCAGCAAGGACTGGGTGCAGCGCCTGCGCCGCGCTGCGCTGGTGACGCTGGCGGCGATCGCTGCCTGGGCAGCGGTGAACCTGCCCATCGCACTGCTCGCACCGCGCAACTGGAGCGAATTCTATCTGTTCTCGCAATCGCGCAGCGGCACTGCGGCGGGGACCTGGGACGTGCTCGGCAATCTCGGCTGGCTGCCGCTGAGCATCGAGGACAAGAACCTCTACGCGACCCTGGCCTTCGCCATCGGCGCGGTGGCGATCGTGGCGCTGGGGTGGCAGCGGCACCGCGACCGGCTGTGGCTGCTGGCGACGCCCGTGCTTGCCTGGTTCATGCTGACCAACAAGGTCTATTCGCCGCAATTCGACCTGTGGCTGTGGCCGCTGCTGGTGATGACCGCGCCGCGCCTGTTGCCGGTGGCGCTGTTCGCGCTGGCGGGGATCGCCGCCTATTTCGCCGAATTCTGGTATTTCGCCGGGATGGACGGCGTGTGGCCGGCGGCCAGCACGATCGACATCGCCTGGGCGGCCGCGGCGCGCGGGGCGGTGATGCTGTGGATCATCGTGGATTGCCTGCGCCGGGAGCCGCCGGAATGGGTGGGGCGGTGGCCGGTGCGGGAGTAGCGCGGGCCCGCCATCTCCATTGTCCTTCCCGCGAAGGCGGGAATCCATTGGCGCCGGCTTTGATGAGACTCACTTCGGCCAGCCTGAATGGATCCCCGCCTTCGCGGGGATGACGATTCGATCAGCTCAAGGCAGCGGCAGGTTCTGTTCGGCCTTGCGGCGGGCGCGGGTTTCGGCGCGGGCGGCGGTGGCGCGCTTGACGAAGCAGCCGGTGCTGCCATTGGCACCCACCGAGGTGCAGCTGCCGGTACCGAAATTGCCCGCGGTCACCGCGTCCTGCGAGCGCACCGCCCAGCTCTCGGTCTTCTGCGGCGGCCCACCCTGGTCGCGCAGGTTCGACGGGATGCGGAAGCGCTCGGCCTCGTCGAGGCGCTTGCAGACCACGATCTCTTCGCCGTTGCTGTTCGTCGGGCACTTGTCGTTGCCATAGATGATCAGCACGCTGTTCTGCGCCGAGCTCTGCGCATGGGCAGCGGCGGGCATCAGCATCGGGACGGCGGCGAGCGCGCCCGCGATCAGGATCCGGTTCAACATCGGCTTACTCCTCTATGCCGTGCATCGGGGACAACGGCTGAACAGACGCTTTATATCCGTTTCGATACCGCAATGGCAGCCCGGCAACCGGCGCGGATCAGGGTGGAGAGCAAAGGATAGGCCGGGGCCTGTTCCGCGCCATGCTCCAATGCCGTATCGCGGTGTTCGAGCTCCTCGTCGCGGAACTTCGCGACCGCTTCGCTGAGCTCGGGATCGCCCGTGCCGAGCTCCTCGAGCTGCTGCTGGTAGTGAAGATCGATCTCCGTCTCGATCGCGGCGGTGCAGGCCATCGCCGCCTCGGGACCCATCGCCGCGGTGACCGCGCCGAGCGCGAAGCCGGCGACGTTCCAGAAGGGCTGGAGCGCCGTCGGGCGCACGCCGCGCCGCGCGATCATCGAATCGAAGAATGCGCGGTGGCGTTCCTCCTGGATCGCCATGCCGGCGATCATCCGCGCCATCGGGGTGCGATCGCCCATCACCGCCAGCTGGCCGGCATAGATGCGCGTCGCGCCATATTCGCCCGCCTGATCGACGCGGACCATCGAGGACGTCCCCTCGCGCCGATCGCCGGGCTTCCAGCTCATGCGCGGCCCTTCCGCAGGGCCAGCGCGAAGATCGCGGCGGCGCCGGTGAGCGAGAAGATCGCGTTGAACCCGGCCAGGCTGATGCCGAACAGGGTCCATTGCGGCACGTCGCAGCGGATCAGCGGACGGCGCAGCGCGTCGGTCAGCATGTCCATCGGGTTGGCGCCGTGCACCTGGGCGGTGCAGGCGGTGATGCCCTGCCACCATTTATACTCGACCCCGGCATGGAACACGCCGATGCCGCCGCTGATCGCCACGGCAAGGCCGGCGAGCAGGACGAGCCCGAGCTGGGCGCGGCGATCCTTCACCAGGAAGGCCGAGAGCGCGATCAGGATCGCGGCATAATGCGGATAGCGCTGCCACCAGCACATCTCGCACGGAACCAGCCCGAAATACTCGGTGGTGTGCGCGCCGCCGACCAGAGCGAGCGGCAGCAGGAGCGCGAGCCAGCGGGCGGCGCAGAAAGTGTCGATACGCATGGCTTACTTGCTCTTGGCAGCGGCGACCTGGGTCTTGGGACCAAGGCGGGAGATGGTCTGGAGGGCGTAGTGGAGCTGAAAGTCTTCCACGCCTTCCTTCTTCAGCTGATCCGCCGTCTTGGCGAAGCGCGGATCGGTGCGCTGATCATCCTCGAGCACCGAATCATCGACCTTGTCGTTGTTGATCAGGTGCGCGCGCAGGTCCGCCTCGCGGATCGAGGGGCGGCTCTTGTAGTCGGGATCGGTGAGCTGCGGCACGAGCAGATCGGGCTTGATGCCGCCTTCCTGCACCGAGCGGCCCGACGGCGTGTAGTAGCGCGCGGTGGTGAGGCGCAGCGCGGCGCGCGGGCCCATCGGCAGGATCGACTGGACCGAGCCCTTGCCGAAGCTGCGCACGCCCATGACGAGCGCGCGGTGATGATCCTGGAGCGCGCCGGCGACGATCTCCGAGGCCGAGGCGGTACCCGCGTCGATCAGCACGACGACCGGCAGCCCCTTGGCGAGGTCACCCGGGATCGAGGTGATGCCGGGCTCGTTCACATCGGCATACCAGCGCTCGATATCGCTCTTCTCGCGGCCGCGCTGCGAGACGATCTCGCCGTGCGACAGGAACACGTCGGAGACTTCGATCGCCTGGCTGAGCAGGCCGCCGCCATTCTCGCGCAGATCGACGATATAGCCGAGCGGCTTGTGCCCGAGCTTCTTGTCGATCTCCTGGATCGCCTTGACCGTGTCCGCGCCGGTCTGGGCGGTGAAGGTGTTGATGTTGATGATGCCGACGCCGTCCTTGACCTCCCACTTCACCGGCTTCTGCACGATGATCTCGCGCTTCATGGTGAAGGTGAGCGGCTTGTCGGCGCCCGGGCGGACCACGGTGAGCGTGACCGAGGTGCCCGGCTTGCCGCGCATCTGCTCGATCGCTTCGTCGAGGCTGCCGCCGACGATGAACTTGCCGTCGATATGGGTGATGAAGTCGCCCGACTTCATGCCCGCGCGGGCGGCCGGCGTATCCTCGGTCGGGGCGACGACCTTAACCGCGCCGTCCTGCTGGGTGACGGTGAGGCCGAGACCGCCATAATTGCCGTCGGTCTGGATCTTGAGATTGTCGAAATCGAGCCCGTCGGCGAAGCTGGAGTGCGGATCCAATGCGGCGAGCATGCCCTGGATCGCGCCCTTCATCAGCGTGGCGTCGTCGACCTTGTCGACATAGTTCGCCTTCACCTGGCTGTAGACTTCCATGAAGGTGTCGAGCTCCTTGAAGCTCGACGTATCGACGCCGGCCATCGCGCCCGAGGCGACGGGAACGAGCGCCAGCGCGCCGACGGCGGCGGTGACCTGAAGGAACGAACGGAGCATCAACAACTACTTTCCGGAAACGCGTTCGAGGGACAATCTAGGCCGGGATCGCGGCAATTGCACGGCACAATCAGCCGAGCAGGCGCGCAAGGTCCATGGGTTCGCCGCGGCGGCGCAGCTCTACGGTGACGCGGGGGGCGTCGCTTGCCGGGGCGCGGCCGATGCGGGTGCCCTGGCTGATCTGCTGGCCGACGCGCACCGCGATGCCGCCTAGGCCGGTGACCGAGCTGGTCCAGCCATTGCCGTGATCGATGATGACGACCCCGCCATAGTCGCGGAACGCGCCGGCATAGAGGATACGGCCGGCGGCGGGCGCGACGGCATCACTATTGGCGGCGCAGGCGAGAGTCACGCCGCGGGCGCGCACGCCGGTGGGCGAAAGCTCGCCCATGCCGGTGACGACGGCTCCGGCGACGGGCAGCACATAGGGTGCGCCGAGCTTGCGGGCCGGTGCCGGTGCGGCGCTGCCCGGGCGGGGCAGCGGTCCGGGAAGAGCTGCGAGACCGGACTGGATCTCCGCCGCTTCGCCCGCCGTCTCCATCTGGTCGACGATCTCGCGGGCGCGCTCGCCGAGGGCAATGGCGCGGTCCGATTCGACCAGCGCGCTGGAGGCGAGCTGGGCCGAGCGGGCGCGGTGATCGGCCTCGAGCCTGACCAGCGCGGTCCGCTCATTCTCGATGCGCTGGCGGGCCTCGCGGAAGCTGTTGACCGCGGCCAGGGCATCGGCACGCAGTGCGCGGATGCGAGAGAGTTCGGCGCGGACGTCGCGGGTGCGCGCCTCGACCACGGGCATCACGGTGCCGAGCACGGCGCGGACATGGACCATGTCGGCGGTCGAGCCCGGCTGGACGAGGCCGAGCACCGCGGGGCGGCGGGCCATCGACTGGAGCGCGGCGATCAGGCGGAGGATCGGGCCCTGGCGCTCGGCGACGCGGGTGCGCTGCTCGGCCAGCTGGCGATCGACGATACCGATACGGGCACGGGCAGCGGCGATATCGGCCTCGGCAGCCTTGATCCGCTCGGCGGCGGCGGCTTCCTGGGCGCGGGCGCGCAGGGCCTGGTCGCGCTCCGAGGCGGCCTGGCGCTCGAGCGCGGCGCTACGCGCCTGGGCGGCCTGGGACTGGGCAGTGGCGTCGCGCAACCTGCCCTGCTGCTCGGCCAGACCCGGCGCCTGCGCGGCGGCGAAACCGCCGGTGGCGAGGATCGCGACGGTGCCGGCAAGGATGGCGAGCGGGCGAAGCATGCCGCTAGCCTTCGCGATGATAGGGGTGGTTGGCAAGGATCGAGGTGGCGCGCCACAGCTGCTCGGCGAGCATCGCGCGGGCCATCATGTGCGGCCAGGTGGCGCGGCCGAAGCTGATCAGCAGGTCGGCCTGGGCTCGAGCCGCATCGTCAAAGCCGTCCGCCGCGCCGATCAGGAATCGCGCCTCGCGCACCCCGTCGTCACGCCAGCTGCCGAGCCGCTCGGCGATCGCCTTGGACGGCAGGTTCTCGCCCAGCTCGTCGAGCATGACGATTCGGGTGGTGCCGGAAATGTCGGGAATCCTGCCGCCGGTATCGGGCAGCTCGGTAACCCGCGTCGGCCACTGGATGCGCTTGAGATAGCGATCGACCAGCTCGGCCTCGGGACTGCGCCCGATCTTGCCGCGCGCGACGATGTGTAGCTGCATCGCCCGCGCGGCCCTTTACCGAATCAGGCCTGGCCGGCTTCGCCGAACGACCACATGCGCTCAAGATTGTAGAAGCTGCGCACTTCGGGACGGAACAGGTGGACGATCACGTCACCGGCATCGATCAGCACCCAATCGGCGGTGGGCAGGCCCTCCACGCGCGGGGTGCGGCCGAACTCGGCCTTGATCTTGTCGGCGAGCTTCACCGCCATCGACGCGACCTGGCGCGTCGAGCGGCCCGAAGCCACGACCATATAGTCGGCGATGCTGCTCTTGCCGGCGAGCGGGATCGAGACCGTCTCGACCGCCTGATCGTCGTCGAGCGACGCCATCACGAGCTGGTGCAGCGCCTCGACGCCACCATTGGCATCGGAGGAACGCAGAACATTGGGCGATGTGGCCAAGGGGCCTCCTAGGGTTGCAACAAACCTGTGTGGTGTTGGGATGGAGACGACGCAACGTAACGCCGGTGCCAGGCGGGATCGGCGGCCCGAAGGCTCGTCGCCGAAGTAGGATCGGGGCGGAAGCGCAACAGCACGAGGGCCGGCAATCTCCAACGCGTCCAGTTCTTCGCCTGGCCTGCGGGCCACACAGCGCGCCGCAGCCAACCCATTGCAGGACTTGCATGGGCGTCGCGATCATATCCCGGACGGGCGATCACCGCAATCGGAACCTGCTCGGCAATGTCACGCCAGCGTTCCCATTTGTGGAACTGGGCGAGATTGTCGGCGCCCATCAGCCAGATGAAGCGGTGCTGGGGGAACAACCGGGGCAGCTTGCGGACGGTATCAGCGGTGTAGCGGGTCTTGATCCGCTTCTCGATGTCCGACACCCGGATCGGCGCGTGGCGGGCCATGCGCTGGGCCGAGGCCATGCGCAGCTTGAACGGCGCCATGCCCGCCTTGTCCTTGAGCGGATTGCCGGGCGAGACCAGCCACCACACCTCGTCGAGCCCCAGCGCGCGGATCGCGTGGATCGAGAGCTTGCGATGCCCCTTATGCGCCGGATTGAACGAGCCGCCGAGCAGGCCGATGCGCTTCAAGGGCGCGCCTGCCCCGTGCCGCGGACCACCCATTTATAGGTCGTCAGCCCTTCGAGCGCGACCGGGCCGCGCGCATGCAGCCGGCCGGTCGAGATGCCGATCTCGGCGCCCAGCCCGAACTCGCCGCCATCGGCGAACTGGGTCGAGGCGTTCCACACCACGATCGCGCTATCGACCTGGGCGAGGAATTTCTCGGCCACCGCTTCATCCGCCGTAACGATCGCATCGGTATGGTGCGAGCCGTGCGCGGCGATATGCGCCATCGCATCATCGACGCCGTCGACCCGCTTCACCGACAGGATCGAATCGAGATATTCGGTATCCCAGTCCTCGTCGCTCGCCGCGACCATGCGGGGCTCGAGCGCCTGGAGATCATTATCGCCGCGCAGCTCGCAGCCGGCATCGGCCAACGCGGCGAGGATCGGCGCGGGATCGCAAAAGGCGCGATCGATCAGCAGCGTCTCGGTCGCCCCGCAGATGCCGGTGCGGCGCATCTTGGCGTTGAGCGCCAGTTCCTTCGCCATCGCCGGATCGGCGGCGCCATCGATATAGGTGTGGTTGAGCCCGTCGAGATGCGCGAGCACAGGCACCCGCGCCTCAGCCTGGACACGGGCGACGAGGCCCTTGCCGCCGCGCGGCACGACCATGTCGATCGCCCCCTCGGCCGTCAGCATCGCGCCGACCGCGGCGCGATCGGTGATGGGCACGAGCTGCACCGCATCCTCGGGCATGCCGCCTTCGGCCAGGCCGCGAGCCAGCGCCGCGTGGATCGCACGATTCGAACGGATCGCTTCGGAGCCGCCGCGCAGGATCGCGGCATTGCCCGCCATCGCGCAAAGCGCTCCGGCATCGGCGGTAACGTTGGGCCGGCTCTCATAGATGATGCCGATCACGCCGATCGGCACCCTGACCCGAGTGAGGACCAGGCCATTGGGCCGCTCGACCCGATCGAAGACGTCGCCGACCGGATCGGCGAGCCCGGCCACCGCCTCGACGCCGGCGGCCATGCTCTCGATTCGCTTCTCGTCGAGCTTGAGCCGATCGAGCAGCGCACCGGACAGGCCATTCGCCTCGGCGGCGGCCATATCCTCGGCATTGGCGGCCTGGATCGCAGCGGCGTCCGCGCGAATCGCGGCGGCGGCGGCGCGCAGCGCAGCCGCCTTGGCCGGGGTCGGCATCGCGGCAAGCTTGGTGGCGGCGAGGCGGGCACGGGCGGCCATTTCGGCAATCAGGGTTGCTGCGTCAGTCATGATTCCACCCGCTAGCACGTGCAGCATGAAGCTGGTAGCCAAGGCCGCATGTCGGGGGAAATCGAAGCAGCCGGGGAACTGGCGACTGGGGCGTTGCTTGGCCGTGCGGTCGAGCCGGGGGCAGGCGAAGGGCATGGCGAGGGCCATGGCCTATGCCTCAATTGCGGGACCGCGCTGATCGGATCGCATTGCCATAATTGCGGGCAGGCGGGGCATGTCCACCGCTCGCTGCACGCGATCGGGCACGACATCCTCCACGGCGTCTTCCATTTCGAAGGCAAGTTCTGGCGCACCCTGCCGATGCTGGCCTGGCGCCCGGGCGAGCTGACCAAGCGCTATATCGCCGGCGAGCGCGCGCGCTTCGTCTCGCCGATGGCGATCTTCCTGTTCTCGGTCTTCGCGATGTTCGCGGTCTTCTCCTGGGTCGGCATCTCGGCGCCGACCGAATTCAACGGCAGCAATCTGAAGCCGGTGGCGGCGATCGACTATGCCAAGAAGGACGCGCGCGAGAAGCTGGAGAAGGCACAGAAGAAGCTGGCCACCGCGAAGGACGAGGACGACAAGCAAAGATACCGCGAGCGCATCACCGATGCGCAGAACGACCTTGCCGGGCTCGACAAGGCCGGCAAGTCGCTGGCCGAGGGCAACCTGGATGTGACCACTTCGGAGGCACATACCGGCTGGCATGCGCTCGATCACGGCATCGAGAAGTGGCAGAAGAACCCTGCACTGATGCTCTACAAGCTCCAGTCGGCCAGCTACAAATTCTCCTGGCTGCTGATCCCGCTGTCGCTGCCCTTCCTGTGGTCGCTGTTCTTCTGGAAGCGCCAGTACAAGCTGTACGACCACACGATCTTCATCATCTACTCGATCTCGTTCATGTCGCTCTTCTACATCGTGGTGGCGATCGCCGCCGCGATCGGCCTGCGCAGCGGGCCGCTGGGGATGGTGGCGGTACTGGTGCCCTTCATCCACATCACCCGGCAACTGAAGCAGGCCTATGACATCGGCTGGTTCTCCGCGTTCATGCGGGCCTGGGTGCTGACCTTCTTCATCAGCTGGATCCTGGTGTTGTTCGTGCTGATCCTGGTGGCGCTGGGGATGTTCGGATGAGGCTTCATGCCGTCGGGCAAGGGAAGCGCCGATCGAGCTGAGCGAAGATCGCTGCATCCATCGGGGCGGCGCGTTGTGCCTCGGACAGTTTTTCCAGATCCGCGACGAGCGCGTTGATATCGACCGTCGCCTTGCTGCCCTTGGCGGGACAGGCACGCGGCGGACGTCCGGCGGCCTTGTCCGCATCGAGCAGCGCCTTGTAGCGACTGAAGCTCGGCGCGAGGCGCTCGGCAAGCCGGCTGAACTTGGCGACTTTCTCCCCGCGATCGGTCTCGGCCTGCGCGACACGCCACTCGCTCAGGAAATCGGCGATGGTCAGGTTCGGCGCCTCCTGCGCAGCGGCGGCCGACAGCAGTGCAAGCGGGATCAGAAAGCGCATGAAAAAGCCCTCCCCAGCAAGGTTGCCGGGAAGGGCTAATTCACATCCGTGTCGGCGGCGTTTCCGCCGGATCAGGCGCCTTGCGGCGTCGGCTGGCCGAACGGACCCTTGGGCTTGCGGATCTTCGGGATCGAGGTGCCTGCGACCGCGGTCGGCCGAGCGCTGGCGCCCGGATCCTCGCGGCCGAGATCCTCGCCGGCGATCAGCCGCTTGATCTCCTCGCCGGTCAGCGTCTCATATTCGAGCAGCGCCTGGGCGATGGTGTGGAGCTGGTCGATATGGTCGCTCAGCAGCTGGCGGGCACGGCCGAGGCCGCGCTCGACGAATGCCTTCACTTCGCTGTCGATCAGCCGCGCGGTCTCATCCGACATCGGCTTGGAGCGCGCCATCGAATAGCCGTACGCCTCGTCACTCTCGGAGAAGTCGAGCGGGCCGACATTGTCCGACAGGCCCCATTTGGTGACCATCGCGCGGGCGAGGCGGGTCGCCTGCATGATGTCGTTCGAGGCACCCGACGACACCTTGTCATAGCCGAAGATCAGCTCCTCGGCGACGCGGCCACCGAACGCCACGGCGATATCGGCATGCATCTTGTCGCGGTGATAGGAATAGCTGTCACGCTCCGGCAGCGGCTGGACCATGCCGAGCGCGAAGCCGCGCGGGATGATCGTCGCCTTGTGGATCGGATCGGCGGTCGGCTCGTGCGCGAAAACCAGGGCGTGGCCGGCTTCGTGATAGGCGGTCATCCGCTTCTCGTCGTCGGTCATCACCATCGAGCGGCGCTCGGCGCCCATCAGCACCTTGTCGCGCGCGTCGTCGAACTCCTGCGCCGCGACCAGCCGCTTGCCGCGACGCGCCGCGAGCAGGGCCGCTTCGTTGACCAGGTTGGCGAGATCGGCACCCGAGAAGCCGGGGGTACCCCGGGCGATCACACGGGGGTCCACGTCGGGCGCCAGCGGCACCTTCTTCATATGGACCTGGAGGATCTTCACGCGCCCTTCGATGTCCGGACGGGGCACCTGGACCTGGCGGTCGAAGCGGCCCGGACGGAGCAAAGCGGGATCGAGCACGTCGGGGCGGTTGGTCGCCGCGACGATGATGATGCCCTCATTCGCCTCGAAGCCATCCATCTCGACGAGCAGCTGGTTGAGCGTTTGCTCGCGCTCGTCATTCTGGTTGCCGAGGCCGGCACCACGCGAACGGCCGACCGCGTCGATCTCGTCGATGAAGACGATGCAGGGCGCAGACTTCTTGGCCTGCTCGAACATGTCGCGCACGCGGCTCGCGCCGACGCCGACGAACATCTCGACGAAGTCCGAGCCCGAGATGGTGAAGAAGGGCACGCCCGCCTCACCCGCGATGGCGCGGGCGAGCAAAGTCTTGCCGGTACCCGGCGAGCCGACCAGCAGCGCGCCCTTGGGGATCTTGCCGCCGAGACGGGCGAACTTGGTCGGGTCCTTGAGGAACTCGACGATCTCCTGCAGCTCCTCGCGCGCCTCGTCGATGCCCGCCACGTCGTCGAAGGTGACCTTGCCTTCCTTCTGGGTGAGCAGGCGCGCACGCGACTTGCCGAAGCCCATCGCACCCGAGCCGGAGCCCTTCTGCATCTGGCGGATCACGAAGAAGGCGATGCCGAGCATGAGCAGGAACGGCAGCGACTGGTAGAGCAGGTAGATCCAGATATTCGGCCCTTCCTCAGGGCGCGCCGAGACCTGGACGTTCTTGGCGAGCAGCGTCTCGATCATCTTGGGATCGTCGGGCGCGTTGGTGCGGAACTTGCCACCGCCCGTGAGCTCGCCGCTGACAAGCCCGGTGGTGCGCGAGACGTTGACCGACTTCACCTCGCCATTGTTCACCTTGGCGATGAACTGCGAATAGGGGATCGCGTCGCCAGTGGCCGGCGCGCTGCGATTGTCGAAGAAGGTCACGAACAGGGCGAGACCCGCCAGGATGCCCACCCAGATCAACAGGCTCTTCATCCAGGGGTTGCCCCCATTCTCGGGACCCTGCGGCTGCTTGTCGTTGTCGCTCATGCGGAATCGGTACCTTTCACGCCCCAAGATAGGCATGGCCAAGTTAATGGCAATGGAACAGCGTCGATCAGTGTGATCGACGGGGTGGTGCCAGCTCGAAACGCCAGATAGCGGCTTTGGTTCGCCCGATCACTTCCGCAAGAGTACCGGTGCCCCCCGAATCGAGCGCGGCGAGCAGCGGCTCGAGGCCGGTCTCGCGCCATTCGGGACTGAGGCCATGCGCTTCGCGGACGGTGGCGACGGCGCGTTCGGCGAGGCGGCGGCGAAGTTCGCGGGGCAGCCCGGCGGGATCGAGCGCGACCTTGCCGCCGGCGACCACCGCCCGCGCCTGCCATTCGCGATCAGCGATCCAGGCAAGCGCATCCTCGGCGTCGCGCAGGTTGCGCGCCGCGGCGGCGAGGCGATCGGCGGGCAGGTCCCCGGCCTCGGCAAGCAGCGCGCGGATGCGGGCGCGGTCGAAACGGGGATCCTGGTTGGAGGGGTCGCGGACCGGAGCGATGCCGGCGCCCTCGACCAGCGCCTCCAGCTCGGCACGCGTCCATCCGAGCAGCGGGCGGATAAGCTGGATGGGACCGAGCGGCCGTGCGGCCGCCATCGCCGCCAGCCCCCCTGCCCCGGCCCCGCGGCGCGCGCGCATCAGGAAGGTCTCGGCGACATCGTCCTGCTGGTGCGCAGTGGCGACCCAGGCGGCGCGGCCCATCGCCCAGTCGGCGAGCAGCGCGTAGCGCAGCGCCCGTGCGCCCTGCTGGAGATTGCCCGCGGCGGGTACGGTTCCGGCGAGCGTCTCGTGCGGCACGTCGAGCTGGTTGCACAGGCGGCGGACCAGCGCCGCCTCCTCCACCGCCTCGGGACGCAGGCCGTGATCGACGGTGGCGGCGATCACCGCACCGGGAAAGGCCGCATGGGCGAGGAGAAGCAGCGCGAGACTGTCCGGCCCGCCCGAGACGGCGAGCGCCAGGACATTGTCGAGGGAAGGCGCGGCGCCGGTGAGCGCCACACAGTCCCGGCGGAAACGCTCGACCTGGTCGCGGTCGAGCGTCAGCCGGTCACTTGCACTTCTGGCTTGCACGGCCCTCGGCCACGCCGGCCTTCATCTCGGTCGACAGCTTGTCGCCGTAAAGCTGGTCGAGCTCGGTATAGACCTTGCAGACTTCGCTGGCGGGCTTCTTCAGCTTGATGAGCGCTTGGGCGAGATAATAGAGGCTGTCGGGCGCCCGCTCGCCCTTGGGGTTCTTCTTGTAGTTCTCGTAGAAGGCGACCGCCGCGAGGCTGGGCGCGCCACTATCGAGATAGGCGCGGCCAAGCAGGTTCTGCGAATAGCTGGCGCGGCGATGCGTCGGGTATTTGGTCGCGACGGTCTCGAGCTCGCGGCGCGCTTCCGGATAGAGCTTGGCCTGCCACAGGCGGAAGCCATAGGTGTAGCCGTCCTCGGCCGGATCACCGGTGGCGGGCTTCTCGATCGCGGCGACCTGCTGCGCGCGCGTGCCGGTGGGCTTGGGCGCGGCGGGCGTGGTGCTGGCGCCCGGTGCCGGGATGGTCGGACGGGTGCCGCCGATCGCGGCGGGCGGGCGGATCACGGCGCCGGCAGTGTCGGCGGGCACGGTAGTGTCCTCGCCGCCCAGCGCGGCAGTGGCGGTCGAGCGATCCTCGAGCGCCTTGAGGCGATTGTCGGCGAGCCGCTTATAGGCGGCAAAGGCGTCCTCGAGCTGGCGCAGGCGATACTGGCCCTGCTCGACCTGGCCGGTGAGCGTGCGCTGCTGCTCCTCGAGCGCGGTCACGCGCTGGGTGAGGTCGCTAAGCGGCGAGCTGGAGGGCATGCCCGGCACGGTGGTGCTGGTCTCGGGGGTGATCTGGGGCTCGACCGTCTGGCCGGCGCCGCCCGGGAAGACCTTGCGCTGCACGGCGCGCATCTCGCGCTCAAGCCGGTCGACACGACCAGAGATGGCGGAATCCTGGGCCTGGGCAGTGCCGGCGGCACCGAAGACTACGGCCATTGCCGTTGCAGCGAGAAGAAAACGCATCGATCACACCCCCCGGTGCAGGTCAAACAAGGTGAACGGAAATTCGCTATAACCGCCAGAAGGCACTTCCCGCCAGTCCCGGGGGAAATCCTTATGGCGTGCTGTTGCCAGCGCTCGTCGCAGCCGGCTCGACCGGTGCCGGGGTCGGCGTGCTCACCGAGAGGCGCGCAGCCGGGCGTTCGCGACGCGCAGCGGCCGGGGCAGCAGCGGTGGGCGACGATCCGGCGATCGGCCCGGCACCCGGCTGGTTGCGGTTGCGCAGCGCGTCGGCGCTCACCTCGACATCCACCGTCGTGCCGGCGCGGCCGAGCGGATCGATGTTCGAGCCGTTGAGCGTGACCTGGATCTTCTCCGGCCCGCCGGTGCGGATGCGCGGATGATCGGCATCGGCCGGCACGTCATAGCGCTCGCCCGGTGCAAGCTCCTTCTCGACCAGCTTCTGGCCCTTGGCGTCGGTGACACGGATCCAGACCGTGTCGAGCGCGACCAGCGAGACCTGGCCGCCATTCGGCACCACCGGCGTCGCGGCATTGGCCACCACGCCATTGTCGGCGGTGTTGGCCACCGGCTCCTCGGTGGTCAGCGTCTCGGGCGCAGGCGCGCTTCCGCGGAACAGATCGGTGCCGTAATAGACGATGGCGCCGGCGATCAGCACCAGCGCGAGGATGACGCCGAAGATCGCCAGGCCGCGCGGCGGGACGCGCGCGGGATCGCTGGTTTCATAGGCG
The DNA here is from genome assembly GCF_038440415.1 of Sphingomonas sp. OTU376. NCBI lineage: Bacteria > Pseudomonadati > Pseudomonadota > Alphaproteobacteria > Sphingomonadales > Sphingomonadaceae > Sphingomonas > Sphingomonas sp. OTU376. The sequence continues at coordinate 193,511 of NZ_JASATQ010000001.1, forward strand.
GGCACTGGCGCGGCGCGCTCGGGATTGCGGTGCAGCTCGGTGCGCAGCTCGCGAGCGATCACCACTTCATCGGCACCGACCGCGCGGGCATAGGCCTTGGCGAAACCCAGTGCGTAGGTGATCGAGGGAAGCCCGGCGTAATTGCCCTTCTCGATCGCTTCGAGATGCCGCTGGGGAATTCGGGTACGCGCCGCTACTTCGGGAAGATCGAGCCCCTGCGCTTCACGCGCGGCACGAAGCTTCTCGCCCACCGTGGTGGGGAACAGGGTCGGGTCTTCGGCGGCTTCGCCTTCCATCCATACTCTCCGTAGCGGAAGGGTTGCGCCCGGAGCTCCCGCCACGGCTGAAGCTGTCGTTCACCAAGCCGCCCCTGTCAACGCCGACAGGGGGTATTTTACCGGCAGATCAAGCCAGTTCGACGGAATGTTCGCTTGCCCAGGCTTCGAGCTGATCGCGCAGCGAACGCCCCGGTTCGGCCAGCATCGCGCCCATCGCATCGATCAGCGCGGCGCGATCGAGCGAGCGGACCATCGCCTTGATCGGCCCGACCGCCGCCGGGGTGATCGACAGGCGATCGATGCCGAGCCCGAGCAGCGCCAGTGCCTCCAGCGGACGCCCACCCATCTCGCCGCACACGCCCACCGGCACTCCCGCCACCGCGCACTGATCGGCGACACGCTTGAGGAAACGCAGGATCGACGGGCTGAGCCAGTCATAACGCAGCGCCAGCTTGGGATGCGCGCGATCGGCGGCGAACAGGAACTGGGTGAGGTCGTTGGTGCCGATCGACAGGAAATCGAGCTTGGGCAGCAGCAGGTCGAGCACTTCCGCCAGGGCGGGTACTTCGAGCATCGCGCCGTAGCGGATCTCGGTCGGCATCTTGCGGCCGCGCGCGGCAAGCCAGGCGCGCTGCGCCTCGAACAGCTCGCGCGCCTCGTCGAACTCCCAGGGTTCGGAGACCATCGGGAACATGATGTTGAGCGGGCGGCCGGCACCCGCCTCGATCAGCGCGCGCGCCTGCGCCTTCATCAGGCCATCGCGATCGAGCGCGAGACGCAGCGCCCGCCAGCCCATCGCGGGGTTCTCTTCCTCGCCGTCCTCGTCGTGATTGAGATAGGGCAGCGCCTTGTCGCCGCCGATATCGACGGTGCGGAAAGTGACGGGGCGGTCGCCCGCCGCGTCGAGCACATCCTTGTAGAGCCGGCGCTGCATCTCGCGCTGGGGCAAGGTGGCCGAGACGAGGAACTGGAATTCGGTGCGGAACAGGCCGATGCCGTCGGCACCGGTCAGGTCCAGCGCGGCCATGTCGTCGCGCAGACCCGCGTTGATCATCACCGCGACCCGGTGGCCATCGGCCGTGACCGGCGCCACGTTCCGCATCTGGGCAAAGGCGGCGCGGCGCTTCTGGCTGAGCTCGAGCTTCGCCTCGAACGCCTCCAGCATCGCCTGGGTCGGGCGGACGAACAGGCTCTCCTCGGCGGTGTCGAGGAGCATCATGTCGCCTTCGGCGATCAGCTGGCGGATGTTGCGGACGCGACCGAGCACCGGCACGCCCATGGCGCGGGCGACGATGGTGACATGCGCGGTGAGCGAGCCTTCCTCGAGCACCACGCCCTTGAGACGACGGCGATCATATTCGAGCAGCTCGGCAGGACCCAGATTCTTGGCGATCAGGATCGAATCCTGGCGCAGGCCCATCTGCGCGGCAGTGCCGAGCTGGCCCGAGACGATGCGGAGCAGCCGGTTCGCCAGGTCCTCCAGATCGTGCATGCGATCCCGAAGAAGGGGATCGTCGATCTCGCGCATGCGCTGGCGGGTGCGCTGCTGGACGCGCTCGATCGCCGCCTCCGCGGTCAGGCCGGAATCGATCGCCTCGTTGATCCGGCGCGACCAGCCTTCATCGTATGCGAACATCTTGTAGGTCGCGAGAATCTCGTCCTGCTCGCCGCCGACGCCGAACTCGGCCTGGCTGGCCATCCGGTCGATCTGCTCGCGCATCTTGTCGAACGCGGCATAGACGCGGTGACGCTCCGCCTCGGTATCCTCGGCGACGGTATGCTCGATGGTGATGCGCGGCTGATGGAAGACCGCGACACCGGCGGCCATGCCATCGACCAGCTTGAAGCCGTGGCCGAGCTCGGGCGCGGTCGACTGGAGCCGGGTGGAGCCACCGGCGCTCGCCGGATCGATCAGATCGGCATTGGCGATCAACTCCGAGAGCACCATCGCCACCGTCTGCAGCGCCTCGATCTCCTCGCTCGCATAGCGCCGCGATTCGGCATGCTGGACGGCGAGCACGCCGACCGAGCGCTCGCGCCGGATGATCGGCACGCCGGCGAAGCTGTGGAACGCCTCTTCCCCCGTCTCCGGGCGATAGGCGAAGGCCGGATGCATCTCGGCCTCGTCAAGGTTCAGCGTCTCGACATTCTGGGCGATCGTGCCGACCAGGCCCTCGCCGAGCGCGAGCTTGGTGACGTGCACGGCTTCCTGCGCCAGGCCGCGGGTTGCGAACAGCTCGAGCAACCCTTCGCGCAGCAGGTAGATCGAACAGACTTCGCTCGACAGCGCCTCGCCGATGATGTTGACGACCGAATTAAGCTTCGATTGCGCCGGGTTGCGCGACGCCATCACGTCGTGGAGGCGCGTCAGGATTTCGCGGGCCGAGGCGGCGGCGGAAACGGGCATGAACAAGGCGCTAACAGATTGTGTTCGCCCGCGCCATGCGCCGACGAACACAAACCGTTACGGCCGCGAAGGTTTTTAGCGCTGGAGGCTGGCCAGGCGGCTGCCCCAGGCGCGATCGGCAATCCGCCAGGCGTCATAGTCGCGGTAGAAATCGGTGAACGGCGCCTCGAGCCGTGGCAGCGCTTCGGCCGCGAAGGCCGCGAACGCCTCGGGCCGCACCTGCCCCACTTCGGCCAGCACGTCGCGCGCGACGCGGCAGAAGCCGGTCTGGGCGGGCGGCTGGGCGAAGAAATTGTAGACGCGGGTCATGTCGCGATCATGACGCGAATCCCAGCCCGCCCCGTAGCGTGCCCGATATTGCGCCTTCACCGCCGTATCGGCCGCGGCCAGCGAGGCCCGGTGGCGGCCGAGCATCGCGTTATAGGCCGCGACCGTCTCGCGTTCCGCTTCGTCCCGACAGCCGAGCGCCGCCACATTGAGAGCGGCGCGGACATGCCAGGCAGTCTGCTCGCGCGAGATATGGTGATTGACGGTGTCGTACCGGCCATCGGCAGCGATGGCCGGGATCAGCTGGTTGAACGTCGCCCCAGCCGGCGGCAGCGGCCGCGAATCCCCCCGATATTGCGCCTGCGCCGGAACTGCGCACGCGATTCCAACAAGCGCCGCAGCACCCCAGATTACCTTCTTCATGTGTGAAACCCCCCGGTCTCTATCCCCGCTGTCAGCTTCTCGCGACGCGCTGAATCCGTCCTGAAGAATCTTTGTGAATCAGCTGGTTACCGCTTCGATTCGTCGCATATTCCAATCACTTGCGTAACGATCGGACGGACCCCTTGTCGCGATATATACTGTGTGCTACATAGTATGTGTCATACACGATATGAGGCACAGGACGATGCCGGTCGAGGAAGACCTGTTCGAGAAACTGCGCGTCGAGCTGCGGCGCGGATCGCTGGTGCTGGCGGTACTCGGGGCGCTGCGCGAGGAACGCTATGGCTACACGCTGCGCACCAGCCTGGAGGAAGCGGGGCTGCCGATCGACGAAGGCGCGCTCTATCCGCTGCTCCGCCGGCTGGAGACCCAGGGGCTGCTGACCAGCGAATGGCGCGAGGAAGGCAAGCGCAACAAGCGCTTCTATCGGCTGAACGCCGACGGCCTGCACGTGCTTGGCCAGCTGCTCGCCGAATGGAACGCGATATCGGAATCGATCCTCCGCCTTACCGAGGGAGACAAGTGATGGACCTCATCGAACGCTATCTCGGCGCCGTGCGCTGGAACCTGCCCGCCGCCAAGGCCGACGACATCATCGCCGAGCTGGCCGACCTGATCACCGCCCGCGTCGAGGATCGCGAGGAAATGCTCGGCCGACCGCTCGACAAGAGCGAGGTGAGCCAGGTGCTGCGCGAGTTCGGACATCCGCTGGCGGTGGCCGGGCAATATGGCGATCAGCGTGCGCTGATCGGGGCGGAAGTGTTCCCCTTCTACTGGTTCGTGCTCAAGGTGGTGCTGGCGATCGTCGCGGTGATCGAGCTGGTGCAGATCGGAGGCGGGCTGGTGGTGACCGGCGATTTCGCCCGCACCCTGGCGCATGGATCGGGCGCGCTGGTCCATGCGCTGCTCTACAATGCCGCGCTGGTGACGCTTGCCTTCGCGGTGATCGAGCGGCTCGGCTGGCTCGATGCCTATCTCGCCAAGTGGAAGCCCGAGGAGCTGCCCGACCTGGGCAAGCTGCGCCTCGACCTGCCACCGAAGAAGCGCTGGGAGCCGCTGTTCGAGATCGGCTTCGGCATCGCCTTCCTGGTGTGGTGGGCGGGTGGCTTCACCGTGCCGCTCGCGCCACATGACGCCGATGTACGGATCACCGGCGCGGCGGTGTGGCAGGGCCTCTACTGGCCGGTGGTGGTGCTGGTCTGGGCGCGGATCGCGCTGAGCCTGATCGGCTTCCTGCGCCCCCACTGGAAGCCGATGCGCGCCGCGCTGATCCTCGGCTGCACCGCGGGCACGCTGTGGATTGCCAAGATCCTGCACGAAGCCGGGCAGATCGTCACCGTCGTCAGCACCGACACGGTGAAGGCCGCGCGGATCCAGGAGAGCCTTGACAAGAGCCTGGAGATCGCAGTGATCGTGATCGCCGCAGTGACGGTGTTCCAGTGCGCGAAGGAACTCTACCAGCTGTACCGGGAGCGCCGCTGAGGCGCTCCCTATGCAGGGATCAAGCCGCGCGTTTCTCCAGCGCGTGCGCCGCCTCTGCCATCAGCGTGGCGATGATCTCGGCGACCGGCTCTTCCCTGGTCACCATGCCGACCGACTGGCCCGCCATCACGCTGCCATGTTCGACATCGCCGTCGATCACTGCGCGGCGGAGCGCGCCGGCCCAGTAATGCTCGATCTGAAGCTGGGCTTCCATCATCTCGATCTTGCCCTCGTCGAGCGACTGGGCAACTTCGCGCTGCTTGGCGGTGAACAGCTCGCCACCCGCGTTCTTGAGCGCGCGAACCGGAATGACGGGAAGCCGGGGATCGATCTGGACGCTGGCGACGGCATCGCGGGCCGAGGCGCGGATGAACGCCTTCTTGAAGTTCGGATGCGCGATGCTCTCGGTCGCCGCGGCGAAGCGGGTGCCGAGCTGGACGCCGGCCGCGCCCATGTCGAGATAGCCGGCGATCGCCTCGCCCCGGCCGATGCCGCCGGCGACGAAGACAGGCACCTGCTCGGAGACTTCGGGCAGGATCTCCTGGGCGAGCACGCTGGTCGAGACAGGGCCGATATGGCCGCCGGCTTCCATGCCCTCGACCACCAGCGCATCGACGCCCGACCGGATCAGCTTCTTGGCGAGGCTGAGCGCCGGGGCGAAGCAGATCAGCTTGGCGCCGTTCGCCTTGATCGCGTCGAGCGAGCCCGCGGGCGGCAGGCCGCCGGCCAGGACGACATGGCCGACATCGTGCTTCTTGCAGACCTCGATCAGATCGAAGAGCTGCGGGTGCATGGTGATCAGGTTGACGCCGAAGGGCTTATCGGTGAGCGCCTTGGTGCCGGCGATCTCCGCGTCGAGCAGCTCGGGCGTCATCGCGCCGCAGGCGATCACGCCGAAGCCGCCGGCGTTGGAGATGGCGGCGACGAGGTTGCGCTCGGACACCCAGGACATGGCGCCAGAGATGATCGCGGTTTCGCTGCCCAGGAATTCGCGGCCGCGGGCCATGCGGCGGGCCAGGCGCTCGGCGCCGACGGAAGATGAATTGGTCATCGCCCTCGCCTAGCCTCGGCAGGGGGCTCCCGGCAAGAGATCGCTCAGGGTTGGCGCGTCACCCGGCGATAGTCGATACGGATCATCACCCATTCGCCGACCATCAGCTTGTCGTTCACCCGCGGCGGACGGACCAGGAACTGGAAGGCGGCCTGGCGGACCGATCCGGCGAAGCCAGTGCCGCGCGTCTCGTCGAGCTCGTAGCAATCCTCGACCCGGTTGCGCGCCACGGTGCGGCAGGCGACGAGGCCGAAGCCGGGGAAGCGGGCGCGGTTCTCGTTGATATAGGGCGAGAGCTCGGCATCGCGCGGCTCGCGCACCCATTCGGCGACATAAAGCGTCTCGCCATGCCGGCCCTTGCGGCCCGCCACCGGCGTGTCGTTGGCACCGCCGCCGCCGCCCGCATCGGCGGTGGCGCCGTCCGGGGCGTCGGCGTGCGCACGCGACGGCACCTTGGCGATGTCGCCCTGCTGGTAATCGTTGCGGCTGAGCTTGAGGAAGGTCGGCGGGCCGATGGGGACAGGGCTCTCGACCGGAGTCGGCACCGGGGGCGGCGGCTGGGTCCGGGACTGCGCCTGCTGCTTCGGCGCGGCCTTTTTCTGCTGCTTCTCGGCAGGCTTCTTGTCGGGGCTCTCCTCGCCCTTCGACGCCTCGATCCCGAAGGTATTGAGGCTGTTGCCCTGCTTGCGGCCCGGCAAAGGCGGCACGAAGAACAGCAGGAGCGCCAGGAGCAACAGCTCGATGACGAGCGCGATGAGCAAGGCAGCGCCGCGCCTGCGGAGCAGTCCCGAATCAGCAAAGAGACGGGAAGGCCACCGCATCACGAACTTCCCCCAACCACGCCCGCACGGCGGCACCGCGACCGAAACATGGCAGCATCCAGCCGCATGTTACGGTTCGTTGCAGCCGACGGTCAGGAAGCGATCACGCGGCCTCGTCGGTCGCGTCGAGCCCATAGGCGGTGTGGAGGATTCGCACCGCCAGTTCGGTCTCGTCCTCGTTGATCAGGACCGAGACCTTGATCTCCGAGGTGGTGATCGCCTGGATGTTGATCCCACGCTCGCCGAGCGTCTTGAACATCGTCGCCGCCACGCCCGCATGGCTGCGCATGCCGACGCCGACCACCGAGATCTTGGCGACGCGCGTATCCTGGAGCAGATCCGCGAAGCCGATCGAGCCCTTGGCCTGGTTCAGCGTCTCGATCGAGCGGGCAAGGTCCGCCGCCGGCACGGTGAAGGTCACGTCGGTCGCGCTCGCCGAACCCGCGCTCTGGTGCGCGATGTTCTGGATGATCATGTCGACGTTGATATTGGCCTCGGCCAGCGGGTTGAAGATCGTCGCCACCGCGCCGGGCTTGTCCGGCACCGCGGTGAGGGTGATCTTCGCTTCGTTCTTGTCGTGCGCGATGCCGGTGATGAGCTGGCTTTCCACGTCCTGAATCTCCTCTTCGCCCACGATCATCGTACCGGGCAGCGTGTCCGCCATCGGGGCATCGTCGCCGGTGAACGACGACAGCACCTGAACGCGGACCTGTTCCTTCATCGCCAGACCCACCGAGCGCGTCTGGAGCACCTTGGCCCCGACGCTGGCGAGCTCCAGCATCTCCTCGTACGTCACCTTCTTGAGCTTGCGGGCCCGGGGGACGATGCGCGGATCGGTGGTGTAGACACCGTCCACGTCAGTATAAATGTCGCAGCGGTCGGCCTTGACCGCCGCCGCCACCGCCACCGCCGAGGTGTCCGAGCCGCCGCGGCCGAGCGTGGTGACGCGATTGCTGCCGTCATTGGTGACGCCCTGGAAGCCCGGGATCACCGCGACTTCGCCGCGCGACCAGCCTTCTTCCAGCCCGGCCGAATCGATCGACTGGATACGTGCCTTGGCGTGCGCCGCGTCGGTATGGATCGCGACCTGCGAACCCAGCCAGGAACGCGCCGGCACGCCAAGTGCCTGGAGCGCGACCGCAAGCAGGCCCGAAGTGATCTGCTCGCCGCTCGACACCACCACGTCATATTCGCGCGGATCGTAGAGCGAGCTCGCCTCGCGGCAGAAATTGACCAGCCGGTCGGTCTCGCCGGCCATCGCCGAGACGACGACCGCGACCTGGTTGCCGGCTTCCCATTCGCGTTTGACTCGCGCCGCGACGCTCCGGATGCGCTCGATGCCTGCCATCGAGGTGCCGCCGAACTTCATCACGATACGCGCCATGGAATGAGCCTGTCTGCTTTGCGGGCCTTTGGTCCCCGCCTGCACGGGGATGACGATAATGGGGCGCCCTGATAGGAGCGGCTCATGGGAAGCGCAACCAAAGCTACGATTGACCCGCGTGAAGCTGAGCATTTCGGCAAGCTCGCCGCGGACTGGTGGAATCCGAAGGGTAGCTCCGCGATGCTCCACCGGCTGAACCCGGCCCGGCTCGGCTATATCCGCCAGGCGATCGACCTGCACTGGGGCGGCGACTCGGCGGGCTTTGCGCCGCTTGCGGGCAAGACCGCGATCGATGTCGGCTGCGGCGCCGGGCTGCTGGTCGAGCCGCTTGCAAGGCTGGGCGCCCGGATGACCGGGATCGACGCTGCGCCGGAGAATATCGGCGCAGCCCGCGCCCATGCCGCCGCGACGGGCCTCGACATCGAATATATCGCCGGCGGGATCGAGAACCTGCCGGGCCGGACCTTCGACCTGGTCACGTCGATGGAAGTGATCGAGCACGTCACGGATCCGGCGGCATTTGTCGGCGCGCTGGCGGGTGCGCTCGCCGAGGGCGGCCTGATGGTGCTTTCCACGCCGAACCGCACGCTGGCTTCGCGCATCGCGATGATCACGCTGGCCGAAGGTACCGGCGCGATCCCCGAGGGCACGCACGACTGGAGCAAGTTCCTGCGCCCCGAGGAACTGGAAGAGCTGCTGGTCGCCGCCGGGCTGAAGGTGATCGACCGCACCGGCCTGGGCTTCTCGCCGGCGCGCGGCTTCGTGACCGGCACCGGCGAGGCGCTGAACTATCTGGTTACGGTGGTACGGGCCTGACGAATGCGGCTCCCCGGCGAAAGCCCGTGGAGCTATTCAGACTGTAAACGTCAGGGCTTCTGCCCGTAGTTGAGTACCGCCAGCGCGCCGATATCGAGCGTCTGCTTCGCCGTGTTGATGTGGAGCGCGGCGGCGAGTTCGCCCTTGGCATAGTCGCGATCGGCATGGCCGGCGGCGGTGTAGAGCTTCCACTCGGGGCCGACCGTCACCGGATTGCCGAACACCCTGGTGTAGGGCGCCGAGGCGAGCTGGATCTGGACGTTGGCGATGGTTGCGGTGGTCGCGCCCTCGGCCGGCTTCTCGACCCGGGCGTAGAAGGCGATCACGACCTTGTCGCCCTTCTTCACACCGAGCTGGAGCGGCGAGTTGACGCCGATGCTCCACGGATTGCCGCCCCCCGGCGTATCGACCCGGATCGCCTTGCCGAACTGGACCTTCGCGTCCTTGATCGGGGTCGGCTTGGCCCCGCCCGGCAGGCCATAGACCTGGAAACTGTCGGGATTGGCATTGTTGAGCACTTCGGGCTCCGCCGCCGCCGTCTGCGCGGCGAGCGGGGCGAATGCGAGCCCCGCCGGGATTGCGAGTGCCATGGCGGCGAGCGCCAGTCGCTTGGTCATCAGTTCCTCCCCTCGTTATTTTGCGGGGAGGCTATGCCTGTGTCCGGTTTGTTTCAACGAAAATGTTAGCGGTATCTTCTGGCCGACAATCAGAAGAGCCGGCCACCGTTCGGCACCGGCACCGAAGGGTGGAACAGCACCACCTTGCCGTCTTTATCGGGAAAGCCGAGCGTCAGCACTTCGGACATCATCTTGCCGATCTGACGCGGCGGGAAATTGACCACGGCAGCCACCTGCATGCCTGGCAGATCCTCCAGCGCATAGTGCTCGGTGATCTGCGCCGAGGAGCGCTTGCGGCCGATCGTCGGGCCGAAATCGATCAGCAGCTTGTAGGCAGGCTTGCGCGCTTCCGGGAAGGCCTCCGCCTCCAAGATCGTGCCGACCCGGATATCGACCGCGAGGAACTGGTCGAAGCCGATCGTCTCGGCAGGCTCGGCGGCGGGATCGTGGTTCATGTGCATGGGCCACCCCATGCCATCCCGTCGCCGAGCCCGCCAGTATCAGCGGCTGGCGCCGTCGTAGAACTGCACCTGCAGCGCATCGAGATCGATCCCGTCGGCACAGCGCAGGTTGATCTCGACCATCGGCCCGTCCGGCCCCTGCCCCTCGGCAAAGGGGGCGACGCCGCAGACCGGGCAGAAATGATGCGCGATGATGTGATGGTTGAAGCGATAGGTCGCCACCGCGTCGATCGGGGTCTGCAGGGTGAAGCGCTCGGGCGTGGTGAAATGGTGGAGCGGCGCCTTGCGGCGGCAGATCGAGCAGTTGCACTGCATCGCCCGCGTCGGCGGATCCTCCTGCACGACAAAGGCGATCGCGCCGCAATGGCAGCTTCCGGTAAACGGCATCGGCTCCTCCCTATCCTGCATTCTTTTATCGTTTTCGGGGCAACGCATGGGCCACCCCATTGTTCGTGTTCTTATTATGTTCTATACCGGGACCATGCAATCGGGCTTCGGCTTTTACGGGCATGACGACATAATCCGCTGGCAGCAAGCGCTGGAGCCGATGCGGGCGCTTGCCGAACCGCTGCCGCGGCGCTCGCCGATCGGGGCGCTGGTCAAGTCGATGATCAGCGGGCGGACGAAGGACCCGGTTTCGCTCGCCGCCTATGACCGGCTGGTCGCGCGCTTCGGCACCCCCGGACAGGTGCTGGCGGCGGGACCGGCCGAAGTGCTTCGCTGCATCGGCGCGGTTACCCATGCCGAGGACAAGGCGCGCTACCTGATCGGCGCGCTCGGCCGGATCGCGGCCGAGCGCAAGGGCTTCGACTTGGGCTTTCTCGGCACGCTGCCGCTGGGCGAGGCACTGGCCTGGCTCGAGCGGCTGCCCGGCGTCGGCCGCAAGGTCGCCGCCGCAACGCTCAACGGCAGCACGCTCGACCGGCCTGTGCTGATCGTCGACGGCCATGTGCTGCGCGTGCTCCAGCGCACCGGCTTCGTGCGGCGCGGCGCGGAGGGGCGCGACGCGAGCGAAGCGGTGACCGCGGCGATGCCCGAATGGCGGGGCAACGACTTTCTCGACTTCCATATCGGCACCAAGAAGCTCGGCCAGACGCTGTGCCGGTTCGACGGCACCGACTGCGCCCGCTGCCCGCTTCGGACCGATTGCCGCGCGCGCAGCGATTGACAGCACGCGCATGCTCCCGGACAGGAAGCCATGGCCGAGGTGAAACTCCATCCGAGCTGGCTTGAACCGCTGCAGGGCGAGTTCGCCGATCCCTACATGGCGCAGCTGCGCCAGTTCCTCGTCGGCGAGAAGGCGGCGGGCAAGCGCATCTTCCCGGCGGGCGGCGAATGGTTCCGCGCGCTTGACCTGACCCCGCTCGACAAGGTGCGCGTCGTCATCCTGGGCCAGGACCCCTATCATGGCGAGGGCCAGGCGCACGGCCTGTGCTTCTCGGTGAAGCCCGGCGTCCGCACCCCGCCCAGCCTGGTCAACATCTACAAGGAGATGGAGACCGACCTGGGCATCCCGCGCGCCCAGCACGGCTTCCTCGAGCATTGGGCCGAGCAGGGCGTGCTGCTGCTCAACGCGGTGCTGACCGTGCAGATGGGCATGGCCGCATCGCATCAGGGTCGCGGCTGGGAGCGCTTCACCGACGCGGTGATCCGGCTGGTCAATGCCCGGGAAGAGCCGGTGGTGTTCCTGCTCTGGGGCAGCCACGCCCAGAAGAAGGCGGCGTTCGTCGATTCGATCGACAAGGGCGGGCGCCACCTGGTGCTCAAGGCCCCCCACCCCTCGCCGCTTTCCGCCCATTCGGGCTTTTTCGGATCGCGCCATTTCTCCAAGGCCAACGCGTTTCTGGAGCATGTCGGCCAGAAGCCGATCGACTGGGCACTGCCGCCATTGCAGCGCTGAACAACAGCGCCGAAGTGGCGCAAATACAACAGGATGACTTGTCTCGCGGCTTGACTTAGGCTGGCTCCAGAAACTCTTCGGAGACCTGGCATGCGTCGTACCCTTACTGCCCTGATCGCGCTTTCCCTTTCCGCCTGCAGCGGCGGTGGCGGCGGCTCCGTATCGGCAGGCGGCGGTTCGACGGGCAGCGTCACGCCGACGCCGACCACCACGCCGACCCCGACCACGGCGGGCTGCACGCTGCGCGAGCGCCAGCTCTGGGCCGCGGCGCAGCTCAACGAATGGTATCTCTTCCCCGAGACGCTGCCGACCAGCCTCGACCCGGCGCCCTATTCCAATGTCGGCGACTATGTCGACGCGCTGACCGCCACCGCGCGCTCGCAGGGCCGCGACCGCTACTTCACCTATGTCACCTCGATCGCCGAGGAGAATGCCTATTACAATTCCGGCGCGACCGCGGGCTTCGGCTTCCGCCTGTACCTGAGCGGCAACCGGCTGTTCTCGGCCGAGACCTTCGAGGGCACGACCGCACTGGGTGCCGGCATCGACCGCGGCACCGAGATCCTCGCGGTGGGCACCACCACCGCCAACCTGCGCACCGTCAGCGACATCCTGGCGAGCAGCGGCAGCGCCGGGCTGACCGAGGCGCTCGGCCCCAACACCGCGGGCACAACCCGCAGCTTCCGCGTGACCGACACGGTGGCGGGCACCCGCGTGGTGACCATCGCCAAGACCGACTATACGCTCGACCCGGTCTCCAGCCGCTACGGCGCCAAGATCATCGACGATGGCGGCCACCGCGTCGGCTATGTCAATCTGCGCACCTTCATCAACACCGCCGATTCCCCGCTGCGCGCCGCCTTCGCCCAGTTCAAGGCGGCGGGGGTGACCGAAGTCATCGTCGACGTGCGCTACAATGGCGGCGGCCTGGTCTCGATCGCCGAGCTGATGGGCAATCTGCTGGGCGCCAACCGCAGCACCTCCGACGTGTTCGACTATATGACCTTCCGCGCCAGCAAGTCGGCGCAGAACAGCACCGCCTTCTTCGCGCCGCAGACCCAGTCGATCGCGCCGACCCGCGTCGCATTCATCGGCACCTCCAGCACCGCCTCGGCCAGCGAGCTCGTCGCCGCGGGCATGCTGCCCTATCTCGGCACCAACATGGCGCTGGTCGGCACCAACACCTATGGCAAGCCGGTCGGCCAGATCGCGGTGGACAAGAGCGCCTGCGACGACCGCTTCCGGATCATCGCCTTCGCGCTCGAGAATCGCGACCACCAGGGCGCCTATTTCACCGGCCTCTCCAGCATCGTGAAGGCGAGCTGCCGCGCGTCGGACGACATCGCCTATCCGATGGGCGACCCGCGCGAGGCCTCCACCCGCGCCGCGCTCGACTTCATCCAGGGCAAGAGCTGCACCGCGATCAGCGCGGTCAGCGGCGCCAGCGCCAGTGCCCGCACCACCGGCGAGACCGGCAGCCCGAGCGCCCAGGAACTGCTGAGCCCGCAGGCCCCGACCGTGCCGCAGCGCGACGTGCCCGGCATGTTCTGACCCGATTTTGCGGCGCCCGGCATAGGCGCGGGCGCCGCGGCTTGCTATCTTGCCCTCCGGACGATGGAGGAAATGATGAAGTCGCTGTTCGGCCGCCTGTTCGGCAAGCGCGCTCCGGAGCTGGCGCCTGCTGCGGCCCCGCCTGACGAAAAGGCCGAATGGGTCCGCGACCAGATCCGCCGCGACGTGGCGAGCGGCTTCTATGACGAGGACGCGATCCTGACCAACGCGGCCGACGCCTTTGCCGACGACCTGACCCCCGACGAGCTCCGCCCGATGGCCCAGCAGGCGCTGCGCGAGGCGCTGGCCGAGCAGCGCGTCGCCGAGCGCCACTGGCCCGACGAGACCGATTGCGACCGGCTCGACGCCGCCTTCGCCGCGCTCGAGGAGAGCGGCGTGATCGCCCGCCAGAACTTCAGCTGCTGCGGCAATTGCGGCGCGACCGAGATCTGGGACGAGGTCCGCGCCGTCGAGGAGACCGGCGCCGAGATCCGCGGCTATGCCTTTTACCACATGCAGGACACCGAGGGTGCGGTGGACGGCGGCGGGCTCTACCTCAACTATGGCGCCTGCGCCGAAGGCGAGGACGCCGCCCTGGCGGTCGCCCGCGACATCGTCGCCGAGCTCGAGGCGCATGGCCTGGCCACCCATTGGGACGGCAGCTGGGACAAGCGCATCGGCGTGACGCTCGACTGGAAGCGCCGCCGCGGGCTCTAAGCGGCGGCGTTACCAGTCCAAAGTACACGAAGTACACGCCAAGAGCGCGTTTTTCGGCGGATCAGATCGTCCCCTCGCCGCGTATCCGATCCAGCTCCGCATCGAAATGCGCATCGATGGCCAGCTGCGCCGCCGAGGGCGTATCCTGTTCCTCCTCCGACTTTTCGTAGAGCCAGCGCGGCAGCTTGTCGCCGGCAAGGTCGGCAATCTCGAGCTTGTACTCCAGCTCCTCCGCCGAAAGCCCGGCGGCAGGATCGGCCGGCTGGACCGGCGCGAGCGCGGCCAGCGCATCGGCGAGCGGCATCGGCGGCGCATAGGGCACGGCGCCGGCCGGCAGCGTGTCACGGTGCGCATGGGCATAGCGTTCGGGCAGATGCGCGCGCAGCAGGAACATCAGCAGCCGGTCGTTGACCCGCATGCGACGGCCGACGCGGCGGCCTTCCTTGTCGAAAACGGGCTCGTCGCTGCCATGGATCGCGCGATCGAAAGCGAGGTCTGCCAAATGGTTCGCAGCGTGGTGGATGGCGATTTCCCAGGCGCGGGCGAAATTCTCGCCGCCAGGCGAGCGCCGCAGCTTGTAGGCACTGCCGACCGACATGCCGACCTGCCGCGCCGCCTCGGTCACCGAGCCGCGGTCGGCCAGCGCCTCGATGAAGTCGCGCTGGCGCTCGGGGGACCAGCCATCATGCCGATGTTTCCGGCGCACGGGCACCCATTCATAGTCGTCCGGGTAATGGCCGTGTTCGTCGAGCGGCGTCAGCGGCCGCGCATCCGGCGGCGCAACGGCACCGCCCTGGGCGATGGCGGGAAGGTTGACGGGATCGATGCCGGCGGAGAGCGCGGGATCGAAAGCGATGCGATGGTCCAGCTGTTCCATGGCGCGAGGGAAACAGGCGAAATCCTACATTGCGAGAGGTGTAGGACCGATTCCCGGCGGGTGTTGCGCGCGGGCATCCATCAGGATCGCGAGCCCCGTCGCGTCAGTCGCGGGGCGGCGGCAGCGCCTTGCGGGCGCGGCCGGCATGGAGGATCGGCGGAACCGACAACAGGATCGCCGCGACCATCCCGCCAATCGCGAGCAACCCGATCGG
This sequence comes from Sphingomonas sp. OTU376, assembly GCF_038440415.1. NCBI lineage: Bacteria > Pseudomonadati > Pseudomonadota > Alphaproteobacteria > Sphingomonadales > Sphingomonadaceae > Sphingomonas > Sphingomonas sp. OTU376. The sequence continues at coordinate 208,798 of NZ_JASATQ010000001.1, forward strand.
CGTCGCCCGCGCCTCCGCCTCCATCACGAACTTCCCGGCGCGCAGCGTGGCGCGGGCGGTTTGCGGGGTGAAGAGAGGGTGGGGTTCGTCGGGCATCGGGGCTTCCTTTGCGCGGAACCCTATCACCGATGCGCGGCGAACTCGATCAGGTCCCAGCGATTGCCGTAGAGATCCTCGAACACCGCGACCTTGCCATAGGGCTGGCTCGCCGGCGGCCGGACGAACCGGACGCCGGCCGCGCTATAGGCCGCGAAGTCCCGCTCGAAATCATCGGTGGCGAGGAACAGGAAAACCCGGCCCGCCGCCTGGTTACCGATCGCCGCCGCCTGCTCCGGCCCGACGGCGCGGGCGAGCAGAATGGTGGTGGCACTCTCCGGCGCGCCGGGCGGGCGGATCATCACCCAGCGCTTGTCCTGCTCGGGCTGGTAACTGTCCTCGACCAGCGTGAAGCCGAGCTTGCCGATGTAGAAGGCGAGCGCTTCGTCATAGTCGCGGACGATCAGGGCGATGTGGGCTAGGAATTGAACCACGGTGCCTCGTCAGCGATTCAAGAGCGCGATAGCCTGGTAGACACGCTCGAACATATCATTCGAGGGCTCCATATCGCGATTAGGATGGATGCGCTGCGCGAGCGATGGAGCTCGCAGAAAATATTCCTTCGCGAGTTCGGCATCGATTGCGTCGCTGTCTCGGACGGCAACCGCGTGGACCCGCTCGAACACGAGGATAAATTCGACGTTCTGTGCACCCAGGTCGGAAATCTTCGCCCGGACGTTATCCTCAGTCGGATAAAGCGTGTAGCGCTCGACGAAGGTATCGCAAACCAATCTCCATCCAAGGTGAATCAGCAGTACCGGCTTGAGCAGGTTCTGTTGGGCGGAGAGCCAATCACTTGCGTCCGATGACGGCGCTATGATCGCCCTGCTGAGGACTGCAAACACCTGCACTGGTGAGAGTGCAGCAAAACTCTTCGCATCGAAATCCATGAAGCCGAGCCGAAGGGTTTTTGGCGTCAAACGATACCCGGACCCATAGATTATCAGAGCCGAAATAGCCGCCAATAACAGACCCAGCAGGGTTCCCAATACTATCTGCATTCTTCCCCCGTCATGTCAGATTCATGGGCATGCGGTCGGCCACGACCATTGACATAACCCTCTGCCACGGGGAATTACAACGAACCCGAAGAGGCTACCAAACCTCCACCACCGCCTCGAACGGCGGGCCGCCCCGGCTGTGCGTCGCCGTATAGTGGATGCGGCTGGGGATGATGCTGGTGCCCTTGTATTCCGCCTGCACGTCGAGCTTGTCGATCAGATCTTCCTCGGTGAAGCGGCGCAGGGTGCCGATCAGGAGCTGGCGGGCCCCTTCCACGGCGGGCGGGATGTAGACGAAGTTGTGCGGGTCGCTGGGTCCGCCCAGTTCCTTCGGGAAGATGTGGATCTTCACCAGCCGGCCTTCGCGGACCAGCCGGTTTGCCGCCGCCTTGCTGGTGATGTCCGAAAAGTCCGGGCCATTGGCCACCTGCCCCGTCTTCTGCGCCGTCGCGGCAGGCGCGAGTGCCAGCGAGCCGAACAGCAGCAATGCCCCGGCCAGTCCCTGCCATATGCCCGCCATTGCCGCCTCCCCGTCCTGGATGATGCGCGCAAGGCTATCGCGGGACGCATCCGCTTTGGCAGCAGGCGCGTCCGTTTCGGACATGTCTCCGGCGCGGCGTCGCGGAACCCCGGCGAAAAGGCCTGGACCTCCGTGGCTTGGCGCGATTTGGCCCCGAAACGGCTCTGCTCCGAAGCGGCCCATGCCGCGATTGCCGATCGGGGCGGCGCGGCGGAGCCTTGGCGGGTCGAGTCGATCTCCGGCCCGATGCGCCGAGCGGCGCGCACTTCCAGGGGAAGCCCTCATGACCACCGATACGCAGACCGTCGAGCCCGGCCGGCAGGCCGCCGATCTCCAGCAGCTGTTCGACGGCAAGGTGCCGCAGCAGGTGCTGGATTCGGCCCGGGCCCATCTCGAAAGCCGCCCGCTGGTCGCCGCCAGCAGCGGCGACGCCACCCTGATCATCACCGGCGGGATCACCGGCCAGCTCCATTGCGTGGTCGATGACGGGCCGACCTTCCTCGGGCATTTCTGGGGCGGCGCGCCCGCCACCCGGTCGCCCGGATCGATCTACACCGACGATCCCGAGCGGCTCTACAGCCAGTCGACCAGTTTCATGCTGGTCGCAACGCCGGTCTATGTCAGCCTGATCTTCCTCGATGACAGCGGCAATGCGCTGGGCAGCTTCCAGGGCCGCGCGATCGGGACGGTTTCGGGCAGCTATGGCGGCACCGGCAGCTGGTCCTGATCGCCGGCAGCGGTGCAAGGCTGATCCGCTCCGGAGTCATTCCGGCGCGCACCGGGCCACCAGCGGTCCGAAATGCCAGCAATCCCGGCGAGTCGGCGATGAAACAGCCGAAATGGTTATGCTCCGATCCGACCCAAGCCATGGTTGTGTGCGGCCCGGGACAAGATCAGCCTTGGATCATCGAGGCGATCCTCGCTTCGATTTGACCGATCCACGTGGGGAGGACTTCACATGACGGACACCGTTACCGAAATCGATCGCGACCAGATCGCGAGCGACTTCAGGAAACTGCTTGCGGATCATCTGCCGCAGGAAGCGATCGACAATGCCGTGGCGCATCTGGAGAGCGCACCCAGGGCGGCGGCGACGACGGCCTATCCCGCCAATGGCAGCGTCGCGTCGCTGATCGTCTACACCAAGTGCCAGTGCACGATCCTGAACGGCGGCAAGACCTTTGACGGCTCGGCCTGGGGCGTGACCTTCCCGGGCGGCGGCGCACTGAAGGGAGACGTCTATACCGACGACATCAACAAGCTGTACGCGAAGACCTCCAGCTTCACGCTGGTGGCGACGCCGGTCTATACCAGCTTCATCTTCATGGACGACAGCGGCAACACGCTGGGCAGCTTCCAGGCCGGATCGATCTCGACCGTGGGCGGGATCGGCGGCGGCAGCGGCCACTGGCACTGAGCCTGGCGCCAGACGAAAGCGGGGCGGCCGAGACGCGCACGGCCGCCCCTTTTCGCGTCAATCGTGCTCGCGGTCGCCCTGGCCCATGTACAGCTCGCGGCCGGTCTCGTTGTAGAGCTGCGACATCGCGGCCATGCCGGCCTCGGCATCTTCCGCCGCCAGGAAGCCCTCGACCGGGGCATTCTGCTTGGCGGCGAAGTCGCGCACTTCCTGGGTGATCTTCATCGAGCAGAACTTCGGGCCGCACATCGAGCAGAAATGCGCGGTCTTGGCGCCTTCGGCCGGCAGCGTCTGGTCGTGATACTTCTCCGCCGTATCGGGATCGAGCGACAGGTTGAACTGGTCGCGCCAGCGGAACTCGAAACGGGCGCGGCTCAGCGCATCGTCGCGGACCTTGGCCGCGGGATGGCCCTTGGCGAGATCGGCGGCATGCGCGGCGAGCTTGTAGGTGACCACGCCAACCTTGACGTCGTCACGGTCCGGGAGCCCCAGATGCTCCTTGGGCGTGACGTAGCAGAGCATCGCCGTGCCGTACCAACCGATCATCGCGGCGCCGATGCCGCTGGTGATATGGTCGTAACCGGGCGCGATATCGGTGGTGAGCGGCCCGAGCGTGTAGAAGGGCGCCTCGCCGCACGCTTCGAGCTGCTTGTCCATATTCTCCTTGATCTTGTGCATCGGCACATGGCCGGGGCCTTCGATCATCACCTGGACGTCCTGTTCCCAGGCGCGCTTGGTGAGCTCGCCCAGCGTGTAGAGCTCGGCGAACTGGGCTTCGTCATTCGCGTCGGCGATCGAGCCGGGGCGCAGGCCGTCGCCGAGCGAATAGGCGATGTCATACGCCTTCATGATCTCGGTGATCTCGTCGAACTTCTCGTAGAGGAAGCTCTCCTTGTGGTGCGCCAGGCACCATTTCGCCATGATCGAGCCGCCGCGCGAGACGATGCCGGTGACGCGCTTGGCGGTGAGCGGCACGTACGGCAGGCGGACGCCGGCATGGATGGTGAAATAGTCGACGCCCTGCTCGGCCTGCTCGATCAGCGTGTCGCGGAAGATTTCCCAGGTCAGGTCCTCGGCGATGCCGCCGACCTTCTCCAGCGCCTGGTAGATCGGCACGGTGCCAACCGGCACCGGCGCGTTGCGCATGATCCATTCGCGGGTGTCGTGGATGTTGCGGCCGGTCGACAGGTCCATGATCGTGTCGGCGCCCCAGCGGATCGCCCAGACCATCTTGTCGACTTCCTGCGCCACGTTCGAGGCGACGGCGGAGTTGCCGATATTGGCGTTGATCTTGACCAGGAAGTTGCGGCCGATCGCCATCGGCTCCGATTCCGGGTGGTTGATGTTGTTCGGGATGATCGCGCGGCCGCGGGCGACTTCCTCGCGGACGAACTCCGGCGTCACGTAGTCGGGGATCGACGCGCCGAAGCTGTTGCCGTCGCGGACATATTCGGCGAGGCGGGCGCGGCCGAGATTCTCGCGCTCGGCGACATATTCCATCTCGGGCGTGATGATGCCGCGCTTGGCGTAATACATCTGCGAGACGTTCATGCCAGGCTTGGCGCGCAGCACCTTCTTGCGGACGTTCGGGAAGGGCTGGACGCCGCCGCTGCGGTCCGGGCCGAGCTGGCCGTTATCCTCGGGACGGACTTCGCGCTGGGCGACTTCCTCGACATCACCGCGGGCGCGGATCCAGTCGCGGCGCAGCTCGGGCAGGCCGGCCATGATGTCGATCCGGGCCTCGGGATCGGTGTAGGGGCCGGAGGTGTCGTAGACGCGGACCGGGGGTTCGCCCGACGACGGCTCGAGATAAATCTCGCGCATCGCGACCTTCAGCGGGCCGACATGGATCTTCTTCGAACCGCGGATCGCGCCGGTGGTGACGGCGAGTTCGGTCTTGGCGGGGATGTCGGCCATTCGTCACTTCTCCAAATCGGGAGAGGACGGTCGTATGGTGGCGGCCGCTCCCTCCCTACGCCGGTCTCAACCGGATCAGGTTCAGCGGGTCGGAGGCTGCGGCCTCCCTCTCAACCGCGACGAAGCGGTCCCCCGGGGATGGCCGTGTCTTAGGCGCTTGGGGAAGCGAGGTCCAGCACTCAGAAGGTGAGCGCCAGCCCCGCCGCGCCGGTCCACTGGTTGCGGTCGCCGGCGATGCTGACCAGCGGGCTGTCGGCGAAATCATTGACCAGCTTGCGATAGGTACCGCCGGCGACCAGCGACAGGCCCTTGGTGAGGTTGCCGGTGAGCGCATAGGCGAAATAGCCGCCAAAGGTGATGTCCTTCTGCCCGCCCTCGGGGCGGAAGATGGGGAGCCCGCTGGCGATGCTCTGCGCCGGGGTGACGCCGAAATAGGTGCGGGCATAGCGATCCTCGACGATCTCCGCCGAGGCGGAGAGGCTGACCATCGCCTTGGTGCTGAGCGGCGTCGAATAGGTGACCACCGGGTTCCAGATGCCGGCCTTGTGCACCCGGGTGACGTCGCGGCGATAGGAGATCGTGACCGAGAGCTTGTCGAAATCGCTGGTGATCAGCCCGGTGCGGCCGATGCCGAAATAGCCGCCGACCTCGAGCGCGGAATCGACTTCGCCGAGCGCGCGGACGCGGGGATCGCGGATGGAATCGCGGTTGGAACGGTTCATGTTGTAGACCGCGACGGGCCCGAGCTGGATATCCCAGCCAGGGCCGGTGCCGTTCGGGATCACGTCGAGCTGGGCGCGGTTGCCGACCAGGGTGAAGCTCATCCCCGCCACCGTGCCGTTGGCGACCGGGATCGGCGTCCAGCGATTGTGGCTGGAGCCTTCATAGTCCGGGAAATAGGCCGCGCCGACGCCCAGGGTAAGCCGCGCGGCGCCTTCGCTGGCGGCCTCGGCCACTTCGGCCGATTGCGGCGCGGCCTGGTCCTGCGCGCAGGCCGGGGCAATGGCGAGGAACGAGGCGGCAAGCGCACCGCAAAGTCGGATCATGGGGCACCCTCTGTCATGTTGCAGGCGCGAGAACGCCGCCCGGAGCGCCCAAGTTCCTATAACAGATAGCGAATTCGAACCTGTTGCCGCTGTGCATCAGCGCCCAGGGTGAAGCGCGCATCCTTGTAGCGGGGCGGGCCGAAACGGATCGCGGGGTTGCGCGAGAAGCCGAAACCCTCGCGCGGAATGCCGAGCATCGTATCGAGCTTCGAATTGCCATTGGCATCATGGATCACGGCAATCGCATAGTCACCGACCGGCAGGCCCTCGAGCCGGATGCGCGGATTGGCGGCCGGGAGCGTGCGCTTGAGCGCGCCCCTGCCGTCGCGGCAATCGGGAAAGTCGCCCGGATCCTGGACGAGGCAGAGCCGCACGACGCCCTTGGCCGAGCGCAGTCCGGTCATCTCGATCTCGAGCGGACCGCCGGTCTCAGCCGCGGGCGATCCGGCGCCGAGCAGCAGCATGGCCGCGATCGAAATCCCCAAGGCCCTTGTCGGTGCCGCAAAGCCGGTCCCAGTGGCGGAAATACAGTCCAAAATTGCACCCATAATGTTCGTGGTGACGCTGGTGATGGCTGGCGGTGATCAGCCAGGCTCCGAGCGGCCCCTGCCAGACGAAGCGGGGCCAGATCTCCCAGCCCATGTGATTGGTTACGCCCATCACAGTCATGATCGTCAGTACCAGGCCGAGCGCGCCGACATGGATCGGGATCAGGAACACCAGCGCCGGGATCACCACCGCACCGGTGACCGCTTCCCAGGGATGAAAGCTCATCGCGGCCCAGGCGGTGGGCGGCCGGCTGGCATGATGGACCGCATGCATCCGGCGGAACAGCGCCGGGCGGTGCATCCAGCGATGCGTCCAGTAGAACCAGGCATCGTGCGCCAGCAGATAGAGCAGCACCGAGACCGGCAGGTACCAGAGCGGGAAGGCGTGGACATCGGTGTAGATCCGCGTCCAGCCATGATTCTGCCAGCCCCAGGCGACCACACCGGCGGGCACGCCGTAGATGGCGGCGCTGGCAAGGCTCCAGCCGATCTCGCGGCGGATCTGCCGGTCGAGCCCGGTATAGAGGCCGGGATGCTTCACCCGCGTCGCCAGGGCGAAGCCGCCGCTCGCCAGCAGATAGCGCACGCCGACGATCAGCGTCATCGCGAGCGCGGAGAGGGCGATGGCAAGCATCATGGGCAAGGGCTTACCGCATTTTCCGGCCGAAGGCGCGCGAGGGCGAATTAATTGTGCAGTGTCATTTTCAGAAGGCGGCTGCACCAAACTCACAGGGGATGACGCCGGTGGTGCAATCGTCTTCTGATACGAGACATCAGAAGACGGCTTCACCAAACTAGGCTATATTCAACAGCCGTGTGCACCAGATGAGGTTTGCGCATGGCGCGGGAAGCATCATCGATAAACGAACGCGGCTTGGCGACCCTTACTGATGAAGAATGGGCGCGGTGTCGGCAGCGGGCCGAGATTATAGGCCCGCTGGCGGCTCAAGCAGCGGTCAGTCGTGAAGCGGCCGATACAGCCGGACAAGCACTCGGCCTGTCCAGGCGGCAAATTTATATCCTCGTCCGCCGTGCTCGAGAGGGCGAGGGGCTGCTAACGGATGTCGCTCGCCGCCAATCCGATGGTGGCAAAGGCAAGAGCCGCCTCTCGGAGTCGGTCGAACACATCATCCGCGAGCTTCTACAGACGCGCTTCCTGACGAAGCAGAAGCCGAGCCTCACGGCATTTCATCGTGAGGTTGCGCGTGCTTGCACCGCGCAAAATCTCCCGGTCCCGGCATTAAATACCTTGGCCCTTAGAATTGACGGCCTCGACCCGATCAAAGCGACTCGTCTCCGGAAAGGGAAGGACGCATCCCGTGGCTTGCAAAGTGCCGGCGGCAAGCCACCTGTCCTGACCGCACCGCTTGAGCAGGTGCAGATCGACCATACGGTCATCGACCTGGTCGTCGTGGACGAACGTGATCGCCAGCCGATCGGGCGCCCATATCTTACCATCGCCATCGACGTGTTCACCCGATGCGTGCTCGGGATTGTGGTCACGCTTGAAGCTCCATCCGCTGTCTCGGTTGGCCTCTGCCTGGCGCACATAGCGTGCGACAAGCGCTCTTGGCTCGAGACGCTGAACGTGGAGGTTGATTGGCCGATGAGCGGCAAGCCCAAGCTGCTCTACCTGGACAACGCAGCCGAATTCAAAAGTGAAGCCCTACGCCGCGGTTGCGAGCAGCACGGGATCAGGTTGAGCTATCGTCCACCCGGACAACCGCATTACGGCGGCATCGTGGAGCGGATCATCGGCACCACAATGCAGATGATCCACAATGAATTGCCCGGAACGACCTTCTCCAACCCTGGCCAGCGCGGGAAGTATGCATCGGAGAAGATGGCGTCCTTGACCTTGCGTGAGCTGGAGCGTTGGCTCGCACTGGCGATCGGCACTTATCATGTCTCGGTACATAGCGGCCTGCGGCAGCCGCCGATGGCGCGCTGGGCCGAAGCACTGGCATGCGAAGAGACGCCGGCCGTCGTCACCAATCCCAAAGCATTTCTGGTGGATTTTCTACCTATCATTCGGCGCACGCTGCAGCGTACCGGTTTCGTCATTGACCACGTCTTTTACTATACTGACGCGCTCAAGCCGTGGATCGCACGTCGCAACCGCTTCCCACCCTTTCTGATTCGGCGTGATCCGCGCGATATCAGCCGTATCTGGGTGTTAGAACCCGAAGGCCAGCTCTACTTGGAGGTCCCCTACCGGACCTTGTCGCATCCCGCCATCACACTCTGGGAGCAACGAGAAGCACTGACGAAATTGCGGCAGCAAGGGCGCGAACAAGTGGATGAAGCAGCGCTATTCCGCATGGTCGGACAGATGCGCGATATCGTCACCACTGCGCAAAAGGCCACGCGCAAGGCGCGACGCGACGCAGATCGCCGCCAACACCTCCAAGCATATGTTCCACCTGAAACTCGCACCCTGCCAAAGTCGGCGGCCATCGACGAATCTCAAGATAACCGACCGTCGGCCAAGCCCTTCGACCAAGTCGAGGAATGGTAGCCTTGGATGAGCATCTACCCGCCGATCTGTCTCACCTGCTGCCTGCGGCGCAGGGCTTGGCGCTTTTGCCAGCGCAGGAGCGGGTGCAGCGTATCCGAACCGACCGCTGGATAGGCTATCCCCGGGCGGTCGAAGCGTTGAACCGGCTAGAGGCGCTGTACACGTGGCCCAGCAAACAACGCATGCCTAACCTGTTGTTGGTCGGTCCAACCAACAACGGCAAGTCTATGGTGATCGAGAAGTTTCGGCGAACGCATCCGGCCAATTCGGACGTCAATCAGGAGCACATACCGGTATTGGTTGTACAGATGCCATCCGAGCCATCGGTGATCCGCTTTTATGTCGCGCTGGTCACCGCCATGGGCGCGCCGCTGCGCCAGCGACCGCGAATGCCGGAAATAGAGCAACTTGCGTTGGGACTGTTGCGAAAAGTCGGCGTTCGCGTGCTGGTGATCGACGAACTTCACAATGTTCTAGCGGGCCACAGCGTTCACCGACGTGAGTTTCTCAACCTGTTGCGATTCCTAGGCAATGAGCTGCGCATACCGCTGGTCGGTGTCGGCACACGAGATGCGTATCTCGCCATTCGCTCAGATGACCAGTTGGAAAATCGGTTCGAACCCATGACTTTGCCTTTGTGGGAGGCAAACGATGAATGCTGTTCGCTTCTGGCGAGTTTCGCAGCTTCGCTTCCGCTGCGGCGCCCATCGCCGATCGCTACGCCGGACTTCGCCCGCTATCTGCTCACCCGCAGCGAAGGGACTATCGGCGAGCTGGCGCAGCTATTGTCGGGGGGGGGGGGGGGGGGGGGGGGGGGGGGGGGGGGGGGGGTGAAACAGACCCCCAGAGAAAAGGAGAA